>NZ_JABBAM010000123.1 GCF_018607965.1 Planktotalea sp. | reverse complement strand
CAGGCAAAGGCAACACAGCCCGAAACAGGGAACGCTCATCATGATTACCAACCATCGGCAAAACCCGACATGGCAAACGCTTTAACCGCGTTGCCAGATCCGCATAAATCTTAGGCGATGCATCTTCGACCATATCCCCGGAAATAACACAGGCCTGCGCATCACTATGGTGCGCCCCAACATACTCAATCACCGCGTCCAAACGCACGCGCGGATCATGGTCGACCTCCAGACCGTTAGATTTAAAATGTAGGTCACTGAACCAAATCAACTTCGCCATTAGACACGGCGAAGGCGGATCACCACGTCGACCTTTGCGATCTCCATGCCCTCAGGCGCGTTTGGCAAAGCCGCTATCACCAAATCCTCGGCAACAGCATCGGTCAAACGCCCCTCGTCTTCCCAATAGAAATGAGGATGATCGTGGATATTCGTGTCGAAATAGCTTTTCGATCCGTCAACCGTTACTTCTTGAACCAAGCCCACATCGCAAAACGCACGCAATGTATTGTACACAGTCGCTAGCGAAACACTCTCGCCCTGCGATTTGGACGCCGCAAACAGGCTTTCAGCCGTAACATGACGGTTCTTGCAATCGCCCACCAGCAATTCAGCAAGCGCAAGGCGTTGCTTGGTCGGGCGCAAACCTGCGCCGGACAGCCAATTGGCTGCGTGCTCTTGGGGTTGGGTCGAAACGTTTGTCATCACACGTCCTTGCTGTTGCCTTCTTATATGCGCTTTTGCGACCCGTTTTCAATTCCCTATACGCACACTGCGTAAACGCCCCTCACTTGCACCCTCTCGCGCGACGATGCTAAACAAAAGAAACACAAAAATATCGGAGCCCTCATGTCCACTTTCCCCAGCACTTTTGACAAAGACGACTTGCTCAAATGTTCCCGTGGTGAGCTTTTTGGCGAGGGCAACGCACAGCTTCCAGCGCCACCCATGTTGATGATGGACCGCATCACCGATTGCTCTGGCGATGGCGGCGCGCATGGCAAAGGTCACATCACAGCAGAATTCGATATTACGCCTGATTTGTGGTTCTTTGATTGCCACTTCCCCTGCAACCCGATCATGCCAGGCTGTCTTGGCCTAGATGGTCTTTGGCAGCTCACAGGTTTCAACCTAGGCTGGCGCGGCTGGCAAGGGCGCGGCTACGCTTTGGGCGTAGGCGAAGTAAAGCTAAAGGGCATGGTCCGCCCAGATCGCAAATTGCTGACCTATAAGATTGATTTCACCAAGGCGATCCAGACCCGTCGTTTGACCATGGGTGTGGCGGATGGCATCGTCGAAGCGGACGGCGAAGTGATCTACGAAGTGACAGGGATGAAGGTGGCGTTGAGCGAGAGTTAAGGAAACCTCAAAAATCTCCCAATGCTTAGTGAGCTGGCGCGTCCTTTATTGATAAGTTGGGTCGCGTCCGACTTTGATTCGAACCAGGTCGCTAAGTTGCTCAAGGATCGTGGCAAATACTTTACTTTCAGTTCCTGCTCTCTGTCTTGCCATCCATATGAAAACTCCTTTATCAAACTTCGCAACAGTTGTTATTAATGGGTATGCGAGTACTAATCGGTCCTCGAACCTTAGGTCTTAAAGGCCTCGTTCCGATCACAGCGTTCCGATGGAAAAAGGAAGGCGTCTAATGAAGGGCACGATTTTTGTAGAACTTATCAAGATGGCAGAAGATGCCTTCGGTGAAACAGTCGTCGATGATGTTTTAGAAAACGCGGATCTTGAGAACGGGGGGTCCTTTACCACTGTCGGCAACTACCCTTGCTCCGAGTTGATAAAGATCGTTACGGCCTTAAGTGATCACTCCGGCATCAGCCCAGCAGATCTTCAACGCAAATTTGGGCATTGGATTATGGACCACTTTGTCGAAGACTATGCTGAAATGTTCAAGGGGAAGAACAACTCTTTCGAGATGCTTGAAGCGGTCGATGGGGAGATTCATGTTGAAGTCAAGAAGCTGTATCCTGATGCCGAACTTCCGGTTTTCAAAACAGATCGCGTGGCAGACGGACATCTTGAGATGATCTATTCATCGCCACATCCATTGGTAGAGTTTTGCCATGGAATGATCGAAGCTTGCCTAGGTCAGTTTGACGAGGCAGCAACCATTGACCAATGTCCTGTTTCCGGAAATGCTAGTGCTACA
Organism: Planktotalea sp.; assembly: GCF_018607965.1. Classification (GTDB taxonomy): domain Bacteria; phylum Pseudomonadota; class Alphaproteobacteria; order Rhodobacterales; family Rhodobacteraceae; genus Planktotalea. The sequence goes on along the minus strand of NZ_JABBAM010000123.1, from coordinate 24,683 downwards.
AAGTTTGAAATAACGCTCGAGCAATAAAGCGAAAGCAGTTTTATGGACACCAAATTAAGCGATCAGGTTTCGCGAAAAAGATATGAGCGCGAACAACGCGCTCGCATAGAGGCCAAAAGCCTCTTGGAGGCTAAGAGCCGAGAACTATTTCTAGTAAACCAAGAGCTTAGCTGATATTCGGCCTCTTTAGAAGAGGCCGTTGGTTCCAGAACCGCCGAACTCGTCATTGCATTAGAGCAGGCAGAGGCAGCGTCGACAGCCCGCAGTCGTTTTGTCGCCACAATGAGCCATGAAATCCGCACCCCACTCGGTGGAATATTAGGAATGATCGACTTATTAAGCTTGGAAGAGACCTATCCGGAGAAAATTGAACTGCTTGAATATGCAAAATCTGGGGGAGCAGTGCTCCGTAGAATTGTAAACGACATTCTAGATTTCTCCAAAATGGAAGCAGGTCTTTTGTATTTCAAGAAGAACACGTCGATCTGCGTGCATTGCTCAAAAGCGTCCAAATCTTTGCTAACGCTAATCCCAAAATGGAAAACCGCGCGACAGTAGTGGACGTTACGCCAGATGTTCCTGAACTCTTTTGGGGCGATGCAACTCATTTACGACAAGTGATCTCGAATTTAGTCAGTAATGCGACCCGCTATTCCGAGGGCGGCCCTATAATTGTTCGAGCGGGAACAAGAGACGATGATCAAGGCATCCTGTTAAGAGTCTCCATCGAAGACTTTGGCATCGGCATTGCCGAAGCCGATTTCAAAGACCTTTTTAAAGACATCTCCCAGATTTCAAACTCACTGACTGCTGCCGCTCAGGGCACCGGATTGGGGTTGGCAATTTGCAAACGTATTTTGGACGGGTGCGGCGGCCAAATTGGCGTCGAAAGCATCCTCGGTGAAGGATCGGTTTTTTGGTTCGAACTTCCTGGCAAAATTGTAGAAAACACCTTGGGTGCTATCGTTCAGAAAGACGACGAATTAGATCTTTTGCAATCGGCCCAATTAGAGGGGGAACGCGTGCTTGTCGCTGAGGACAACATCATCAATCAGAAGATGTTATTGACCTACGTTGAACGGCTTGGGCTTGTTTCAGAACTTGCCGAGAACGGACGCGTTGCCTTGGAAAAATTTGACCCGGAAAAGTTTGACATCGTCTTAATGGACGTTGCGATGCCTGAGATGGACGGACTAGAAGCCATTCGTAAGATTCAAGAGAAATGGCAGGGCCATGTCCTACCCCCCATACTTCTTTTAACTGCACACGTGATGGAAGCGATTGAGGATGATGCTCGCTCGATCGGGATTGAAACAGTGCTCTCTAAACCGATCCCTTATGTTGAATTAAAGAATGCCCTTGAACTTGCCCTTTCTACGAGGGTTAGAAACGACAACGAAAAACGGCCTTCTATGCCAACTGCATCAGATTCGGGTAAAAAAAACTTGATTTCTTTGATGTCGCCTAGAAAATCTAAAGAGCTGCTAGAGATGTTTGATTATGAAGATGTCAGATCGCTCGTCGAAAAATACATCTTGGATTGTTCCGAACGCCTGGACATGATCCGCGACGCACAACAGAATGGAGAGGCTGTTTCGTTAGCTGAGCAAGCCCACTCCATAAAGGGTTCATCGTCGGTCTTAGGTTTTGAGGATATCTCAACTCATGCCCACCTTATCGAACAGTGCGACCCCATGAACGAAGATGAGCAAGCAACCGAAAACGTGACAGCTATCCGTAGAAAGCTGCAAGAGATCAGCGCCTGCTTGTGACGTTATCTTGAGTCTACGCTGAGATTGCGCGCCATCTTTTCAAACCGAATGAGACAACGCAGGCATGAAAAAATCATCACCTACCCTTTCTGATCCACGTCCCGCTCATATCTGCAACAGCCTCGGCAAAGGCGGCATCCATTGCGGACATGTTTTGCATTTGGCTCACTGCTGAACAAATTGCGACGTTCGGCAAAGGCAGGTTTTCCGCCGTCCGAAACCAGCAACATCCACCTCCCCCTTGCACCCCCTCCCCCCTCTCGCATACACAGCACCCAAGTCCATCAAGAAGGAGTGCGCCATGCGCCGTGTTGTCGTCACAGGTCTGGGTATCGTCTCTAGCATCGGTAATAATGCGGATGAGGTTTTGTCCTCTTTGCAAGCGGGTCGTTCTGGCATCACCGCCAATGAAGACATGAAAGAGCACGGGTTTCGCTCGCAAATTGCGGGTTCTGTTGATCTGAATGTTGCTGATCACGTGGACAAGCGCACGCTGCGTTTCATGGGTCCCGGTTCTGCCTACGCACATATTGCAATGGGTCAGGCGATTGCGGATGCTGGGCTGACAGAAAAAGAGATCGTCAACCCGATGACAGGTTTGATTGCGGGTTCTGGTGGACCAAGCACCTCTGCCATGCTCGCCGCGCATCAGGTTGTTCTAAAGACAGGCGCAACAAAACGGATCGGTCCCTTTGCGGTTCCGAAAACAATGTCCTCCACGGTCAGCGCCAACCTTGCGACGGCCTACCAGATCAAGGGCATGAACTTCTCGATCACCTCCGCGTGCTCCACGTCTTTGCACTGCATCGGTATGGCCGCGCAACAAATCGCACTTGGCTTGCAAGACACGATGTTTACAGGTGGCGGCGAAGAACTCGACTGGACACTGTCCTGCTTGTTCGACGCTATGGGCGCAATGTCCTCGAAATATAATGAAACACCAGAAAAAGCATCCCGCGCATTTGATGCAAATCGCGATGGGTTTGTGATCGGCGGCGGTGGCGGCATGTTAGTACTGGAATCCCTCGAAAGCGCCCAAGCGCGCGGCGCGAAGATCTACGCCGAAATCACCGGCTTCTCGGCAACATCTGACGGCGCAGACATGGTTGCCCCCTCCGGTGAGGGCGGCGAACGTGCGATGCTGGGCGCACTGAAAACTTTGAACGAAGATCGCAAGGTCAGCTACATCAACGCGCACGGCACATCCACGCCCGTCGGCGATGTTGGCGAAATCGAAGCAGTCCGCCGCGTGTTCGGGACCGGTTCCACACCGCCTGTTAGTTCGACCAAATCGATGACAGGTCATTCCCAAGGCGCAACAGGCGCACAAGAAGCAATCTACTGCCTGCTCGCCCTAGAGAACGATTTCATCATTCCTTCTATCAACGTCGAAACCCTCGATCCCGCGTTTAATGCAGCCGAGATCGCAACCAAACGCATCGACAATGCGGGGCTTGATACGGTGATGACCAACTCCTTTGGCTTTGGTGGCACAAACGGCTCCATGCTGCTTTCGAAATTTCACGGGTGATTTGATATGACAGGTTCCATGCACGGAAAACGCGGCCTTATAATGGGTGTCGCGAATGAACGCTCCATTGCATGGGGTATCGCGAAATCTATGGCAGAGGCTGGCGCAGAACTGGCCTTTACATATCAGGGCGATGCTTTCGGCAAACGCCTAGAACCCCTTGCGGCCTCCGTCGGTTCAGATTTCATGGTCGATGTAGACGTGACCGATGATGCCTCCCTCGACACGGCGTTCGAACAACTCGGCCAACGCTGGGACACAATCGATTTCGTCGTCCACGCGATTGCCTATTCCGACAAGAACGAATTGACAGGTCGCATCCTGAACACGTCCCGCGAAAACTTCAAAAATTCGATGGATATCAGCGCCTACAGCCTGATCGAAGTTGCGCGTCGCGCACATCCTTTGATGGTTGAAAACGGCGGAACGATCCTGACGCTGACCTACATGGGCTCAACCCGGGTCACGCCCAACTACAACGTGATGGGCGTCGCAAAAGCTGCCCTTGAATCCACAGTGCGCTACCTCGCCAATGATCTTGGTCCCGACGGCATTCGCGTTAACGCAATCAGCCCGGGTCCGATGAAAACGCTTGCGGGTGCAGCCATCGGTGGTGCGCGTAAAACCTACAAACATACCGATCAAAACGCGCCACTTGGCTCTAATGCTACCCTTGATGCCGTTGGCGGAACCGCCGTCTACCTCGCCTCAAGCGCAGGCGCATGCACAACAGGTGAAATCGTCCGTGTCGATGGTGGTTACCACGTTCTCGGCATGCCCCAACAAGACAATCTTTAACGCTTCTCCTTTTCCAAATATCTCGGGGGAGCGCGAAACGCGCGGGGGCAGCGCCCCCGTCCACCGCTAGATCAGAACCACTGCCCTGGCTCCATCAAACCAAGATCAAGCAATTGACGCGAGTGCCATTCAAACGCAGCTGAATTGTGCCACTGGAATGTTTCGATATCAAACGTCGACCCTGGATTTCGCTTAAGCGCCTTGGCGGTTCGAAATGACATAATTGCAGCCGACAAATTATGATGCCACTCGCATGTATAGGTGTTGTACTCGGAGACATTAAACGTGTGGTTCAGTCGCAATTCCAAACCTTTCACAGCCTTGATCAATGCCACTCTATCAATTTTACGGCTCGCACCAGAAACATGTTCTTCGTATCGCCATCGTAGCCCGTCAAAGAAATCCAACTGACGCTCTTCTGGCCAGTCTGTTCCCGGCTTGTTGCGCGCTAACGCGTAATATCCCGAGCGATCCATGTGAACATTCTCAAGCGATACGGCGTTCGGATACGTCTCCAAGTCATTCGCATAGAGATCGACGACATACGTCATGATTGTCGAGCGCCGTTCTTCCACATTGAATGCGATCATCTCTGCAACAGACCGCGTCTCGCAAAACGGATAGAAAAGATATTCAGCGTTATAGCAATAATATAACCAAATACCTGGAACGGCGTTGATGACCGCGTTCACAGCGGTTTCCATCGCCGCTTCGGCCGCCATATCATAGGTGACCCGATGCGCCTTCACACTCACATCGTCAGGCAAATCAAACGCGTCAGGCATAAACACAGCGATTTGTTTGAAGCCACAGTCGAAATGGTGGCGCAACGTCGTACCAATTTCGACGTCATCCTCAACGAAGATGAGTGCGACAGGCCCTTTAGCGAGCGTATCGCTTGCACTGGAAATAAACTCTTTCAACGATGCATAGCGTGGCACGGACAAATCCCTCGGTTGATTATACTTCTAGAAACGGCCATTTGCCCGCGCATTGCAAGCGCCCTCACTTATGATGTAACACGCGCCGAACGAAGTAGACCCAAGCGCACATATTTTCCAAAGGTATCATACCATGGCTGAGACTAAGAAACTCTTTATCAAAACCTACGGCTGCCAAATGAATGTGTACGATTCCGAACGCATGAGCGAAGCTTTGGGCGCGTCAGGCTACGTCGAAACCAAAACGCCTGAAGACGCGGACATGATCTTGCTCAACACATGCCACATCCGCGAAAAGGCCGCCGAAAAGGTTTATTCGGAACTTGGTCGCATGAAAGCTTTCAAAACAGCCAAGCCCGACCTGAAAATCGGTGTCGCTGGCTGCGTCGCCCAAGCGGAGGGTGCAGAAATCATGCGCCGTCAGCCTGCCGTCGATCTGGTAGTCGGTCCGCAAAGCTATCACCGCTTGGCCGAGATGGAGATCAAAACACGTCGCGGTGAAAAGGCGCTCGACACAGATTTCCCTCTCGAGGACAAATTCGAAGCCCTTAAGAACCGCCCAAAGGCCAAGCGCGCGCCTGCGGCCTTTCTGACCGTTCAAGAAGGCTGCGACAAATTTTGCGCCTTTTGCGTTGTTCCCTACACGCGTGGCGCTGAAGTCAGCCGCCCTGTGCAACGCATCGTCGATGAGGCCAAAAATCTGGTCGAACGCGGCGTGCGCGAAATTACGTTGCTGGGCCAGAACGTAAATGCTTACCACGGCGCGGGTCCTGACGGAAACGAATGGGGCCTCGCGCAACTGATCTGGGAACTCGATAAGGTCGATGGACTTGCGCGCATCCGTTTTACCACGTCCCATCCCAACGACATGCAAGACGATTTGATCGATGCCCACGCGCATTGCGCCAAACTGATGCCTTACTTGCACCTGCCCGTGCAATCCGGCTCTGACCGAATCCTGAAACGCATGAACCGGTCGCACACGTCAAATAGCTACCTGCGACTGATCGAACGCATTCGCAAAGCGCGGCCTGACATTCTTATGTCTGGCGATTTCATTGTGGGATTCCCTGAAGAAACTGAAGAAGACTTCCAAGCTACCCTCAATCTGATCGAAGAGGTGCGCTACGGCTATGCCTATTCTTTCAAATACTCGACCCGCCCCGGCACACCTGCCGCAGAACGCGCGCAAGTGCACGCCGCCGTCGCCTCTGAACGCCTTCACCGCTTGCAAACTTTGATCACGCGCCAGCAAACTGAAATTCAGAATGAAATGGTTGGACGCGATGTCACCGTACTGGTCGAAAAGCCTGGACGCGATCCAGGGCAGATGGTCGGAAAGTCAGAGTACCTGCACGCTGTTCATATCAATGATTGCAATGCCAAAGTCGGTGATCTGGTGAAGACACATATTACAGACGCCGTCAGGAACTCTTTGGCAGGGGCAATGATCTAAGATCCGACACCGTTGATGGACCTTAGACCACGCACGTCTATCTTGTGTTGAGCGAGTGAATTACATCTTAACCTTTCGAATCGCTTCCTTCAGTATTCGATTAGTTTTTCAAAAAATGAAATTCGACACACCTTGAACGCTCTAAGTGCGCAATTTTTTTCGCTTGATGATTGATTTGGCAGGCGAACTTGCCCTATTCTTGTCACATTGTGCTTCACACGAGGCATAGATTTGTTGAGGTAGACAATGTCTAGTGGGATGCAGAACAATGGACACCATTCATACGGGTTTGCTCTGGGGGGATTTAGAACGAAGGACGATAGCTGTGGCGAACATACTTTCCAAAGCACTTCGTACCGTTGCTAAAAGCGTAGCAATTGTCAGCCTGAGCGCAGTAGCACAGCATCAGCGCAGCAATACGGTACACAACAATACGGTGGCGCTCAGGGCGTCGCTACTGCCATTCAAGGTGCTGCGACGGGCTCGACGCGCACAGTGCTTGGGGAACGCTACATTCCAAACATCTGGGTTGATCCCGATGGTTGTGAGCACTGGGTTATGGATGACGGTGTTAAGGGTTATATGACCCCACACGTTAGTCGTCAGGGCATCCCAGTTTGTCGTCGCGGCAACGTTTGTGGAGTTATGAACTCCGATCAGTTCTTCTCGACAAACAGTCACAGCATCAGCCAGTCTGGTCGCCAACAAATTGCTAACTTCTTCCGCAGCTCTAGCGCGTCAGCATATGTGATTGCAGGACACACGGACAGTCGCGCATCAGACGACTACAACATGCGCCTCTCTTACAACCGTGCGGCCACAATCGCGAACATCGCACGCAGCGCAGGCGCTCGTGTTGCAGATGTACGTGGCTACTGCGAACGTATGCCAATCGCACCAAACAAATCGAACGTCGGTATGTCTAAGAACCGTCGCGTCGAAATCATCTTCATTCGCTGAGGAATAGATATATGAAATTCGCAAAATTTTCCCTCGCGTTTGTTGCTGTGTCTGCTCTTGCTGCCTATGAAGGTGGTGGTCGAACTGCTGATAAAGGCACGGACTTTGGCACAGACAAGAAAGACCTAAGCCAGCTTATCGCAGGTATCTGGGTCGATCCAAACGGTTGTGATAACTGGATCATTGACGACGGCTTTAAGGGCTATCTGTCTGCACGCCTCGACAAGTACGGCAAACCAGTCTGTTCTGGTGCGGCACCTGCGAACGTTGTAACGGGCCCATGGCGCGGTGGTGCGACAGATCTCTTCGCGAAGTGATCGGTCACATAAATACCATAACAAAGAATTTAGACCGCAGGTTTTTAAGCTGCGGTCTTTTTTAATTCAAAACTTATCCTAAATAACAAGTATAATCATCGGCTAGGAGACCTGAGTGAGCTCGACAGACCTATCCCCAGATCTTTCCACTTCCGCAGAAGCGATGTTGGAATTTTCGGACAACCGCCTGCTCATTGATCTGTGTGGAGAGTTTGATAAGAACCTCGCTCAGATCGAAACTGGAACAGAAGTGCAAATCATTCGGCGCGGGAATCGCCTTGTGATCATGGGCGAGAGAGACGCACGTGCTGCTGCAATAGAAGTGTTGGGTTCGCTATACGCGCGTCTTGAGGACGGGCAATCCCTTGAAACTGCAGACATAACCGCAGAATTACGCATGGGCCTAACCCCACGCCACGCAGATGTCGGTGAGGGCGGTCAGGCAGAGCTTTTTAAGACTGAACACCTTGAAATCAAAACTCGCAAGAAGACGGTCCAAGCCCGAACAGAGGCACAGAAAAAATACATCAAATCCCTGTTCGACAACGAACTTGCGTTTGGTATTGGCCCAGCAGGCACTGGCAAAACCTACATCGCCGTTGCGGTCGGCGTTGCCATGTTCCTTGGTGGGCACGTGGACAAAATCATCCTGTCGCGCCCAGCGGTCGAAGCTGGTGAAAAGCTTGGCTATCTGCCCGGCGACATGAAGGACAAAGTCGATCCCTACATGCAGCCGCTATACGATGCGCTAAATGACTTTTTGCCTGCCAAGCAACTCACGAAATTGCTCGAAGACAAACGCATCGAAATCGCGCCTCTTGCCTTTATGCGCGGCCGCACGCTGTCCAACGCTTTTGTTGTTCTGGACGAAGCGCAAAACGCAACGACGATGCAAATGAAGATGTTTCTGACGCGCCTTGGCGAAGGATCTCGCATGGTGATCACGGGCGACCGTACCCAGATCGACCTGCCACGCGGCGTCCCGTCTGGCCTTGCGGATGCTGAACGCTTACTCAACCAGATTACATCAATTAGCTTCAATTACTTCACCTCCAAAGACGTTGTACGCCACCCTCTCGTCGCCGCCATAATTGAGGCTTACGAGGCTGATCACGAAGCCATGCTCGCACGCAAGAAAACCTGATATGCATCCTCTCTCCACAAATATCCCGGGGGTTTGGGGGCTGGCCCCCAACTTGGTCGAAAAATGCTAACAGAAATCCTGATTGAAGATGGTCGTTGGTCCCAAATCGACCTTGGTGCGCTCGCTGAAAAAGCCGCGCAATCAACGCTCAAGCAACTCAAATTCGACGTCACAGCCTTCGAAATCGCCATCCTCGCCTGCGACGACCCTCGCATCGCCGACCTTAACACCGAATTTCGTGACAAACCCACGCCTACGAATGTCCTATCCTGGCCCTCTGACGAACGTGCCAGCGATATTGATGGCGCAAAACCCGACGAACCCTCGCTTCCAATGGACGCAGAACTAGGCGATATAGCAATCAGCTATGACACCTGCGAACGCGAAGCAGCGGCCGCAGGGAAACCAATGGCAGACCATGTGACCCATTTGATCATCCACGGCGTGCTTCATTTGCTTGGATATGATCATATCCGTGACCTTGATGCCACTTTGATGGAGGAAACCGAAGTCCAGATACTTGGAACTTTGGGTATAGAGACCCCATATTAACTAAAAGCAGCGCATATCGCGCGCATGACACAAGGATTACAGCGCGCCATGGGCGACACAGACGGTTCCTCTACAGCAGCGCATAGCGCGCAGCCCGAAGAGCAAACACAACAGCCTGCCACACCACCCGAAGCGGAGGGCGGCTTTTTCTCACGCGTCATCTCTGCGCTTAGCCCGTCCCAAGACAGTGAAATAGCCGCCACCCCCGCGATCAACGCGCCCCGTGTTCAACCCCACGGCATGATAAACTTGCGCCGTATGCGCATTGAAGATGTCGCCATCCCGAAGGCCGACATCACATGCGTGCCCAAAACGGCCACCAAGGATGAACTTCTCGCGGTCTTTACAGAAAGCGGTTTGACGCGCCTACCCGTTTACAATGGCACCCTCGACACACCGATTGGGTTTGCCCATCTCAAGGACTTCGCACTGCTGCACGGCTTCAATAGCAAAGAAATTCCCTTTGATTTAACGGCCATGCTGCGCCCACTTCTTTATGTGCCACCGTCCATGCCCATTGGTATTCTACTGACCAAGATGCAGACAGAGCGTCGCCATATGGCGCTCGTGATCGACGAATACGGTGGCGTTGATGGTCTTGTGACCATCGAAGATCTCATCGAACAGGTCATCGGCGAGATAGAAGACGAACACGACACCGAAGAGGCAGAGCTTTGGGTGCAGGAAAAGTCTGGGCAATACCTCGCTCAGGCAAAAGCACCACTCGATGAATTCGAGACTGCAATCGGTGTGCATCTGACTGAGGATGATGAAATCGACGCCGAGGAAATCGAAACTCTGGGCGGTCTCGTTTTCATGCTCGCAGGCCACGTGCCCGCGCGCGGCGAAGTGGTACGCCATCCCGCAGGTTATGAATTCGAAGTTCTCGATGCTGATCCACGTCGGATCAAACGTCTGCGCGTGCGTCTTGCGCCGCCCCCGGCCGAATAAACCGTGAGGGCACCGCGCACGCACTTTGCGCTTTGCGTTTTGGCGGGCTTGTGTTTTGCGGCCGCCCAAGCACCGCTCGGTATTTGGCCCTTGGTCCTTGTGGGTTACGCACTGTCTATCTGGTTGCTCAAAACCTGTGAAACCCCCAAGCGCGCAGCGTGGACGGGTTGGACCATAGGTGCCGCATATTTTGCTGCTTCGCTCATTTGGATTGTTGAACCCTTCCTTGTCGATTTTGCCGCAACCGGCTGGATGGCCCCGTTCGCACTGATAGGTATGGCAGGCGGGCTTGCGCTATTCTGGGCACTGCCATTTTGGCTGGCCATGCGCCTTGGCAAAATCGCAACTATCCTCGCCCTTTGGCCGCTTGGTGATTATGCACGTAGCACCCTATTCACCGGTTTTCCATGGGGACTGCATGCATACGCGTGGATCGATACCCCCCTTGCACAGATCGCAGCGTGGATTGGCCCACACGGATTAGGCGCGCTGACTCTCGTATTAGCTGCAATGCCCATTCTTTGGGTACAGCGAAAGGGGGCAATCGTCGCCGTCCTCGCACTGATCACTCTGGCAACACTCGGCCAAGTGCGCCTCAACAACGCGCCCGCACCCGATCCAGAAGCTCCGATAATTCGCCTCACGCAACCCAATGCCCCCCAACACCAAAAATGGGACCCTGATTACGCCCCTGTCTTTTTTCGCCGCCAAATTACTGCAACCCAAGCGATGCCCAAGCCTGATCTCATTGTTTGGCCCGAAACATCACTTCCAAATTGGCTAAACGATGCCGAACGCACATTAGAAGTCATTGCAGACGCCGCGGATGGCACGCCCGTGCTGATCGGTGCGCAGCGCTATGAAGGGATGCGATTGTACAACAGCCTTGTTCTTTTGGATAGCAATGGGCAAATCACTCAAACCTACGACAAATATCACCTTGTCCCTTTTGGCGAATACATCCCATTCGAAACAATGCTTCGCAAACTCGGCTTGGACACACTGACCGATGCCGTCGGTGGGTTCACCCCCGGTCAAGGCCCCAAGTTGATTGATCTGGGGGCCCTCGGCAAGGTGCTAGCCCTCATTTGCTATGAAGCCGTGTTCCCCCATCAAATGACCAGCCCTGACGAGCGCGCGCGCTTCTTGCTACATGTCACAAATGATGCGTGGTTCGGCACATTCTCAGGGCCCTACCAACACCTCGTCCAAGCACAGTTTCGCGCAATTGAACAAGGGTTACCACTGCTGCGCAGCGCCAACACTGGGATCACAGCTTCGATAGATTCACATGGTCGCGTCCTAGACCGGATTCCTCTTGGCCAAGCTGGACACATTGATAAAGCCCTACCTGCCCGCACTGACCCAACTTTTTATGCGCGGTTTGGAGATGGTATTGCACTATTGGCCCTCCTATTCATCTTTTGCGCCACACTTTTGCCATACCGTCCCACCACAGGTTGACCAGGCAAACAGGCGGGCATACACCCTTCACACACACCGTTACAACGGCTTCCTGACGTGGCGGATCACCCTACCGGAGCACTATTCATGACACGCCAGAATTACACATTCACTTCGGAATCTGTTTCCGAAGGCCACCCAGATAAAATCTGTGACCGCATTTCGGACGCCGTACTCGACGCCTTCCTCACGGAAGAGCCCGAAGCGCGCGTTGCTGCGGAAACATTCGCAACGACCAACCGCGTTGTGATTGGCGGCGAAGTTGGCCTTGCTGATCAATCCAAGCTCAAAGAATACATGGGCAAGATCGAAGACATCGCTCGCGCTTGTATCAAAGACGTTGGCTATGAGCAGGACAAATTTCACCACGAAACTGTAGAGATCACCAATCTGTTGCACGAACAGTCCGCGCATATTGCGCAGGGTGTTGATTCCGCAAAAGACAAAGAAGAAGGCGCTGGCGATCAGGGCATTATGTTCGGCTATGCGACCAACGAGACCGACGCCCTTATGCCGGCTCCGATCCAATATTCCCACGCGATACTGCGTCGCTTAGCAGAAGTGCGTAAAGACGGCACAGAGCCAACTTTGCGTCCGGACGCAAAATCACAGCTGTCTGTGATCTATGAAGGTGGCAAGCCAGTCGGCGTTTCCTCCATCGTTCTATCCACACAACACCGCGACGAAGATCAGACATCCGACGACATCCGCGCAATCGTTGAACCCTACATCCGTGAAGTCCTCCCATCGGGTTGGATCACAGAGGCGACTGAATGGTGGGTTAACCCAACAGGCACATTCGTTATCGGCGGACCAGACGGTGACGCGGGCCTCACTGGTCGCAAGATCATCGTTGATACCTACGGCGGCGCAGCTCCACACGGTGGCGGCGCGTTCTCTGGTAAAGATCCGACCAAGGTTGACCGTTCTGCAGCGTATGCGGCGCGCTACCTAGCAAAGAACGTTGTTGCATCCGGCATGGCCGAGAAGTGCACGATCCAGCTGTCTTATGCGATTGGCGTCTCCAAGCCCCTGTCGATCTATTGCGACACGTTTGGCACAGGACAGGTACATGAGACCGCAATCGAGAAAGCGATCGAACAATGCATGGACCTAACCCCACGCGGCATTCGTGAGCACCTGCAAATGAACCGCCCCATCTATGAGCGCACAGCAGCCTACGGTCACTTCGGGCGCGAGCCTGAGGCAGATGGTGGTTTCTCGTGGGAGAAGACAGATCTGATCGAGGCACTAAAAAAGGCGGTTTAAAGCAACTCGAATATCAAAATCACTTGAGGCTCCGCATTTTGATGCGGGGCCTTTTGCGTCTTGGACCCGTCATCTTTATGCACGATCCCGATGATAAGTCAGCGCCATAGAGACCAATGCTCGAGCAGGAAACTCTGGCACATCACTCCCCAAATCAATCGAAACGGCTCTGTTGCCTGTGTATTGAAACTCAAGCGGAAACGCCTCACTCATACGACCAACCAGATCCGTATTGCAGTTGAAAAAGAGCGTGCATTTGTTCGCGAATTTTTCTTTCCACGCCATACGGATCGTGCTTCCTGATTTGTTCTTAGCTGTAAGATACGCTGGCTCCCCCCACTTCAAAGTCTATTGAATCGGGCCAACTTCAAGACGCTTTGCTTCTTCAAAAACGATGCGACGCAATATGTGCAACTTGGCTTGTGCCGCAGTTGGGTAGCTCGCGAAAACAGCTTTCACCTCTTGCGGCATGTCGGGAAGGACCAGCAGTTCCATTAGATCACCTCAATCGGCAAAAGAATTTCTGACAACAATTCTGCAGGTGCCGTTTGGGACGGATCGTTCAGATAGGCCTCTAGAACCGGGGCGTCCCGCAACTCATATTCGCTTTCAGGCAACCAAATCCCAAACAGCCAATCATAGGCCACGCGCATATCCGAATACGGACCTTTGTGGCTCAATACGGCGTAGGGTCCACCCTCAATGATTATCGGCTTAAGCGGCCCAACAGGATCCTCGGCTTGCACAAACAGTGCTGCCGCCGCAGAGCGCAGTTCAGCGTCCAGGATCGACTCTGGATCGTCGAAAAACACACCGTATGCGCCGATCATATCCTCCATTTTCCCCGCGTCACCAAGCGTCGCCATAAGGGTGCCAAATGCCTGATCAATACCCATGTAATTCCCCGTGCGATGCGCCCCAAGTCCTGCTGATTCAGTGAGGTTACGAATCTGCATCGGGAATGCACCAGCATTGGCCATACGCGCAGCGTTAACCAACTCCATATGCGAACCTGTCTTGCGATAATTTCCGGGCGACGTGCCGTAAGCATCGGAAAAAGCCTGTGAAAACGCAACATCCGTGGAATATCCCGCCCGCTTAGCGACCTCTGGGATCCTTGATGTTGTGTTTGAAAGATCAGACGCGGCTCATGCAAGGCGCAGACGCTTTACCGTTTGCGCGACTGTCTCGCCCATCACAGCGCGATATACACGATGCCAGTGAAATCGCGACATCGCAGCAACATCTGCCAGCGTATCAAGATCGAGCGGCGCATCAAGGTTTTCATGTATATATGTGCTGACGCGGCCAATGCGATCAAAGTAGGTAGTGCTTTGAATTTGGGTCTCTTTAGTCATTGTTCTACTACAAGTTTACTCTGAAACTTTGATAGGCGCACTCAAACTGATAAATCTTGCTAAGTTGAAAAAATCTAGGTCTTGCAATATATAAACTATCAAACTAGTTTAATAAAATGATTTCATCCCAAACAATATCCGAGGCCTTTTCGGCCCTCGCACATCCTTCCCGCGTCGATATCTTGCTCGCGCTGATGCCCTATGCGGCAAGCGGGCTAAGCGCTGGTGATCTTGCACAGAAAACCAGTATTCCACCCTCGACCCTCGCGCATCATTTGCGCGAAATGGAGGCAGGCAACGTGATCGAACGCATCGCACAGGGGCGAAAGACGATCATAAAACCGAACCTGACATCGCTAAGCAGCATCGCGGGATTAATCACACAGCTGTGCTGCACCTCTGAAGGAGAACCAGAATGTTAACGAGAGCCTTGTCCCAAGCTTTCTTGCTTGGTCTTATCGCCATCATGGTGGCGCTTTTCGCCGCCACAAGATCGAATCCATCCCAAGCCTTGATCCTCTCCGTCGCAGCCATCGTCCTGATCGCACTGTCCCTCATCATGGAACGCCTCTTCCCATTGCATAGCGATTGGAACGAGGGCCAAGGCGAAACAGGCGGCGACATAACATCTTTTGTGCTGATCTTTGGACTCCTAGACGGCGTGCTCAAATTCCTGATGCCCTTCGTCATCCTCATGCTTTTGCCCGAAATGCAAGTCGGCCTCGCCCTTCTCTTCTGGAGCGAAGTCGTACTTGTCACCCTCCTGATAGAGTTCGGTGCATGGATCAGCCATTGGGCACACCACCGTTACCCGCGCCTTTGGGCAATGCACCACAGCCCCGAGCGCCTCTACACATTGAACAACTTCCGCTTCCATCCGCTAAACCACATCGCGACCTATCTTCTAGCTTTCACGCCGCCGCTTTTGTTGGGGTTCAACCAAGACGCACTGCTGGCCTATGCCGCGTTGACCTTGCCAATCGTGCTGTTCCAGCACAGCAATATCCGGTTCGATTTCGGGGCGCTGAACTATCTCTTCAACACTAACGAACTGCACCGCTGGCATCACTCAGCCTCCCCCAAAGAAGGCACCAAAAATCTGGGCCGCGCGATTGTGATCTGGGATCAATTCTTCGGAACTTTCTTAAAGCCCAGTGTCCAATCCGAACCCAAAACTATCGGCCTGTTTGCCGCCAGTCTCAGCTTTCCCAAAGCACAAAGCTTATGCCGCCAACTCGCTTGGCCATTCACCAAAACCTGCTGTGCTTAACGCGACGCACCCCACACAAATTGCGATGGCGTTTCGCGCCCTTGCCCCTTAGCCTGACAGCTTCCATCACATAAGCGATGCACGCCCATGTCCTCACGCCTGCCCATCTTTTTCATCGTCGCAACCGTCACGATTGACGCTATGGGCATCGGCCTGATCATGCCCGTTATGCCCGATCTTCTGCGCGAAGTAGACGGCGGCAACCTGAGCCAGGCCGCGATCTGGGGAGGCATCCTCGCAACCACATTTGCCGTGATGCAATTCCTGTTCGGTCCCATCATCGGATCCCTCAGCGATCAGTACGGGCGTAAACCTATCCTCGTGATCTCTCTTGTTATTATGTCCATCGTTTATGCCCTATCCGCCATTGCAGGCAGCATTTGGATCCTCTTCGTAGGACGCATCATAGGTGGCGTGTCCGCAGCTACCCACGCGACCGCCGCCGCCTATATGGCAGATGTGTCCAAACCAGATGAAAAGGCTGCAAATTTTGGGCTGATTGGTGCAGGCTTTGGCATTGGCTTTGTCCTTGGCCCTGTCGTCGGTGGTCTTCTTGCCGAATTTGGCACGCGCGCGCCCTTCTGGGCCGCCGCTGTCCTCGCCATGTCAAACGCTGCCCTCGGCTGGTTTGTGCTGCACGAAAGCGTCACCGACGCGACCCGTCGCGCCTTTACTTGGAAACGCGCCAATCCCTTCGGTGCATTCAAATCCATCACTAGCTTCCCTGGTCTTGGGCCCCTCTTGTTGGTCTACTTCTTCTACCAAATCGGAACCGTCGTTTACCCCTCTGTCTGGGCCTTCTACGGCGTGGAACGATTTGAGTGGTCCCCCAGCATGATCGGCGTCTCCCTTGCGGTCTTCGGCCTGTGCTTTGCATTCGTGCAAGGCGCGCTTGTCCAACCCTCAATCCGCCGGTTTGGACATCGTAAAACCGTGGTGATCGGCCTCGCGTTAGAAGCAACCACCCTGTTCATCGTCGCAGGGATCACATCAGGCAATATACTTTTATTGCTCATTCCGTTCACCGCACTCGGTGCCGTCGGAATGCCTGCACTGCAAGGCATCATGTCGCGCCGCGTCAGCGACGATGCACAGGGGGAATTCCAAGGTGTGCTGACATCGGTGAACTCCCTAGCTGCGATCATGGCCCCCCTCGTGATGACCCGCAGCTTTGCCTATTTCACCGCGCCAGAAGCCCCCGTCTATCTGCCAGGTGCCCCCTTTATCATCGCTGGCACGCTGATGATGATTGCAGTCGTGATTTTCCAAATGCGCAAACGCTCTTCCGCCGCGTCATAAAAGCTGCAAAATGTCGGAAACGGGCTTGTCTGTCCTGCCCACTTGGTAAACCTTAAGACCAAGTTTGGGAGAACACTATGCCGACAATCAAAGCCGCCGTTTGCCATGAATTTGGTGCCCCTTTGTCCATCGACGACGTGCAACTGCGCGCGCCTGAAATGGGCGAAATTGAAGTCACGCTAGACGCCTGTGCGATCTGTCATTCCGACATTTCTTATGCGGGCGGTGCTTGGGGCGGATCGCTTCCAGCGGTCTACGGCCATGAAGCGGCAGGCATTATCACCAACCTGGGCGACGGTGTACGCGGTCTTGCGCAGGGTGACAGCGTCGTTGTCACCCTCATTCGATCCTGCGGCAATTGCGTGTGTTGCGCGGGCGGCGCACCGACTTTGTGCGAAACGCCCTACGACGGCGACCACGGTCCTTTGAAAACAGCTGACGGCTGTAAGTTGCACCAAGCCATGGCGTGCGGTGCCTTCGCCGAAAAAGTCGTCGTCGATCAGCGCCAAGTCGTCAAAATCGCCCATGATATTCCCAAAGATGCCGCCGCCTTGCTCGCATGCGGCGTCATCACAGGCGTCGGTGCAGTGGTGAACGCGGCCAAGCTGAAAGCGGGTCAAGACGTCGTTGTCATTGGCGCAGGCGGCGTCGGCCTAAACGCAATCCAAGGTGCGCGCATCGCAGGTGCACGCCGCATCGTTGCGGTCGATATGAGCGACGAAAAGCTTGCCATAGCCAAAGAATTCGGCGCAACGGACGGCGTTCTCGCAACGGGTGACAGCCCGTGGCGCGCTGCAAAAGCTGCCATGGGACGCGGCGCAGATGCGGTTATCGTCACCGTCGGTGTTGCAGCAGCCTACACAGACGCCGCGCGCTATTTAGCGTACGGCGGCAAAGTCATCATGGTCGGCATGCCCGCAACAGGTGCCACATCTCAATACGAGGCCGCTAATTTCGCGGCCGTTGGTCAATCCATGATCGGTTCCAAAATGGGTGACGCGGTGATCCAACGCGACATCCCTTGGATGGTGGATATGTATAGCCAAGGTCGCTTGAAGCTGGATGAACTCATCTCAGGTCGCTGGGCGCTTGATCAAATCAACGAGGCAATTGAAGACACCAAATCAGGCTCCGCGAAACGCAATGTGATCATGTTCAAATGAAGCTGCAAGACCTAGACATCATCGTCACCGCCCCCCCAGCACCCGGCTGGGGTGGTCGCTATTGGATCATTGTCAAGGTTACGACAGACACAGGCATAACGGGTTGGGGCGAATGTTACGCCTCCTCCGTCGGTCCAGAGGCCATGCAAGGCGTGATCGAGGACGTCTTCGAACGCCATATGCTGGGCGAAAACCCCGAAAACATCGAACTAATGTTCCGCCGTGCGTATTCTTCCGGCTTCACACAACGCCCAGACCTTACCGTCATGGGCGCGTTCTCTGGCTTAGAAATCGCGTGCTGGGACATCCTTGGCAAAGCTCGCGAACGCCCCGTCTACGCATTGCTTGGCGGCAAGATGAACGAACGCATCCGCGCCTACACGTACCTCTACCCGCTTCCCCATCACGATCTCACAGATTTCTGGACCAGCCCCGAAATGGCCGCTGAATCCGCTGCCGATGCGGTTGCGCGTGGCTATACGGCCGTAAAATTCGATCCCGCTGGCCCCTACACATTGCGCGGGGGCCATATGCCCGCCATGAGCGACATCACGCGCTCCGTCGCTTTCTGCAAAGCCATCCGTGAAGCGGTGGGCGACAAAGCAGACCTGTTGTTTGGGACACATGGCCAGTTCAACACCGCAGGCGCGATCCGCCTTGGTCAAGCGCTGGAACCCTACTCCCCCCTTTGGTACGAAGAACCGACACCCCCCGATCACATCGAGGACATGGCCCGCGTTGCGCGCAACGTGCGCATCCCTATTTCGACGGGCGAGCGTATGACAACCAAGTCAGAGTTCGCCACCGTCCTACGCGCGGGTGCTGCCGAAATCCTGCAACCTGCTTTGGGGCGCGCAGGTGGTATCTGGGAAATGAAAAAAACTGCCGCGATTGCCGAAGTCTTCAACGCGCAAATGGCTCCGCATCTCTATGCTGGTCCAATTGAATGGGCGGCGAACATCCATCTCGCAACTTCGATCCCGAATATCCTGATGGCCGAAACGATTGAGACACCATTCCATGATGCGTTAATCAAGGGCTCGATCCGCGTAGACAACGGCTTTATCACGCCCCCCACAACACCGGGCCTTGGTATAGACGTAGACGAAACCCTCGCACGCGCGCACCCCTACACGGGCGACGGTCTCCATCTGCAAATGCAAGAAGACCCATGTGATTACGCGAATGGGAATAATTATGAAGGCGGTGCGCCGGCCCCAAAAGACTGACGCACGCTCTTCATCTTTCTAAATAAACTTTCGGCTCGTTAGGGCCGAGACTCCGAATTTTCGAGAAAATTCGCTTACGCTCCTGCACGCTCCCACGGCCGGATGAAATCACCCAAGATTGCCGTGATCGCAGCATCATCATCCGAAGACGCTGACACTTGCGCAACCAAACCGCGCTTTTTGTCGTCAATCACAGAGACGACCTGCGCCGCGACACCTGCTTTTTCAAGCGCTGCATCATAGACACGCGTAATCGCCATTTTTCGCAGATCAGGCTTGAACACCTTGCCCACCGCCGTCTTCGGAAGCTCTTCCAAAATCGTCATATGCTTGGGCTGCGCGGCACGTTCTTGAACGTGGCTCTTGCAGAACTCTAACAGTTCTTTTTCCGTCACGGATGCACCCGCGACCAGCTCAACGAACGCACAAGGTACTTCGCCCGCGTGCGCATCTGGCTGACCAATGGCACCCGCAAACGCGACGGCTTCATGACCCAGCAATGCCTCTTCAATCTCTGCAGGATCAATGTTGTGACCACCGCGGATGATCAAGTCCTTCGCACGGCCAGTGATCCACAGATACTTATCTTCATCAAACCGACCCAGATCGCCCGTGCGTAGATAGTACCCATGATAGAGATCGCGGTTTTTATCGACTTCTGTATAGGTCGCTCCCACGCGCACACCCGGGTTAGAGATGCAGATTTCACCGACTTCGTCGATCGCACACTCTATCGGTCCATCAGGCGTATTATGTAGAATTTTGACATCGCAGTACGGGAAAGTTACCCCGATTGAACCAACTTTCTTGTGGCCCTCTGGTGGGTTGATCGACACAAGACACGTCGCCTCGGTCAATCCGTAACCCTCTACAATTTGAACACCTGTTGCGGCTTCAAACCGCTTGTACAACTCCAAAGGCAGCGGTGCAGATCCAGAGAACGCGGTCTTTACTGTGCTCACGTCCGCATCAATCGGACGCTGCATAAGTGCGGAAATCGCAGTTGGAACCGTGATGATGAAACTAATCTTCCAGCGTTCAACAAGCTTCCAGAAGTTATCAAACACACCTTCGCCGCGATAGCCTTGTGGGGTCGGAAACACCACATGCGCACCGCTCGAAATAGCCGCCATCAAGATCACATGCACCGCAAAAACGTGGAACAAAGGCAGCGGACAAATCACGTTATCCTCTTCGGTGAAAAGCAATTCGTGACCCAACCAGCCGTTATAGATCATTCCATTATAGGTGTGTTGCGCCACTTTGGGCATGCCCGTCGTACCGCCCGTGTGGAAATAGGCCGCAACGCGATCTGCTTTACTATCTGCAAAATCAAGTGTCGTGTTTTGCTTGGCAATTTCTGCGTTAAAATACATCACCTTCGCATGATGCGTGTTTGGATTCTTTGGGCGCACCAAAGGAACAATCCAGCTTTTAGGTGGCGTCAAATAGCGGTTCAAATCGACCTCAAGAACTGCTTTCACGCTTGGTGCATGACGCACAGCTTCGGCTGTCTTTTGACCCACATCCGTCTTTGGGAATGCCTTCAAAGTCACAACAACCTTTGCGCCAGTTTCGCGCAAGATGGATGCGATTTGCTCTGGCTCCAAAAGCGGGTTGATCGGGTTCACAATTCCCGCAACCATACCACCTAACAAAGCAATCGTCGTTTCATTCGCGTTCGGCAAAATATAGGCGACAACGTCCTTTTCACCCACACCAAGTTTGCGAAACAGGTTGGCCGCTTGCACGGTTTTATCATGCAGCGCGGACCACGACAGCGTTTCCGCTTTGTCGGTTGGTCCAGAAAACAACTGATAACTGACCGCAGGGCGATCAGGAAACTTGGCCGTTGTTCGGCTTAGAAGTTCGTACAACGTAGTCGGCACATCGCGCTCTGACCACGGCATTTCCGTCTCTAAAGCGATCTTATCTGCAATGGATGCAAATCCCATGGCTACTCCTCCCCTGAGCCTAAATTCCGCATGCGTCCAAACCCATGCGCCTTGCGGCTAAGATGTGCGCCCACGCCTTTAAACGCAAGGTTTCCCAAGCATAGTTTCGCAATTGCGCACAAAAAAGGAGCGACAAAGCCGCTCCTTCTTACTCTTAGTCTTAAAAAGGTAGGACTTACGCCTCAACACCTTCTTGTGGAATGCGCAGAACCTGACCTGGATAGATCTTATCTGGGTGGCTTAGCATCGGTTTGTTGGCCTCAAAGATAGCCGTGTATTTGGATCCATTGCCCATCGCTTTTTCAGCAACGGCCCATAGCGTGTCGCCCTTTTCCACAGTATGGAACACAGGTGCTGCGTCGCCGTCATCGGCTTCGTCGGTTTCAACAGCGCCAATTCCCGTGACGTTGCCAACTGCCAGAATGATCTTTTCGCGAATGGACGGGCTAACCGGCCAACACCAGCGATACGGACCTTGTCACCTTCAACTTTGATGTCGAGATCTTTGGCCTCTAGACCCAGATCAGCAACTTCTTTTTTCAGATCATCGACTGATGGCTCATCATCGCCACCAAACAATTTCTTACCCGCGTCTTTTGCAAAACTCCACAAACCCATAATACGGTCCCTCCTTGATTAAATCTGAGCGACTGCGACGCGCACCCAGCCTAGGTACAAGAGGGAACAGGCGTAAGCCTAAATCAAACGTCGTCAAACCCGGCTGTGAATTGCAGCCGTGCAAGACGCGCATAAAGTCCATCTTCAGCAACCAAAGCATCATGCGTGCCGATCGCAACGATCTTGCCCGCGTCCAGCACAACAATACGATCCGCCTTCTTCACAGTCGCCAAACGGTGGGCCACAATCAACGTTGTCCGTCCTTGAGATAATCCATCCACCGCAAGCTGAACCGCACGTTCACTTTCCGCATCCAATGCACTTGTCGCTTCATCCAGCAACAACACAGGCGCATTGCGCAAGATCGCACGCGCAATCGCGATACGTTGCTTTTGACCACCCGACAGCATTACGCCGCGCTCACCCACGTAGCTGTCATAGCCATCTGGCAGTGCAGAAATAAACGCATGCGCAGCGGCTGCTTTTGACGCGACTTCCACCTCTGCATCCGTGGCGTCAGGTCGACCAAAGCGGATGTTTTCACGCGCAGAGGCCGCAAAGATCACCGAGTCTTGTGGCACCAGTGAGATATGCTTGCGAAACGCATCGCGATCCATCTTTGGCAAAGGCACACCGTCGATGCGAATTTCACCAGATTTGGGATCATAGAACCGTTGGATCATCTGAATGATCGTCGTCTTACCCGCACCAGATGGGCCAACAAACGCGACCGTTTCACCAGCTGAGATCTCTAGGTTCACATCTTCAAGTGCTGCAACATTAGGCCGTGTCGGGTAGCGAAACGACACATTGTCAAACGTGATTTCACCGCGCACAGGGTCCGCCAAGGCGATGGGCTGATCAGGATCATTCACTGTATCCTCAGCGTCCAGCAATTCGACTAAACGCTCTGTCGCACCAGCCGCGCGTTGAAGTTCGCTCCAGATTTCTGACAGCGCGGCAACCGCGCCCGCAACCATCACCGCGTAAATTACGAATTGCACAAGCGCTCCTGTGCTCATCAAATCCGCACGCACATCACGCGCGCCGATCCACAGAACGCCAACGATCCCTGAGAACACCAAGAAAATGACGATCATCGTCAAATAAGCCCGCACTTTGATACGACGCCGCGCAGACTCATAGCTCTTTTCGGTAAAGTCCGAAAACGACGCCTGACTTTGCGCTTCGTGGGTAAAGGCTTGGACAGTTTGAACCGACCCTAGCGTTTCAGATGCATTGCCAGAGGACGCCGCAATCCAGTCCTGATTTTCACGACTTAACACACGCAGCCGCCGCCCCAACAACAAGATCGGCACGATCACTGCGGGAACTAACAAAAGGACCAGGCCCGTTAATTTGGCTGATGTGAACAGCATCAAAATCAAGCCACCGAACAGGATCAACACATTGCGCAGAGCAATCGAAATCGACGATCCAATGACAGACAGAATAAGCGTAGTGTCTGTTGTGATCCGGCTCAGAACTTCGCCAGTCATGATGTTTTCATAAAACGCAGGGCTCATCGAAATGACGCGATCAAAAACTGCTTTGCGAATATCTGCGACAACCCGTTCCCCCAAACGCGTGACCAACGCATAGCGCAGCGCCGTTCCTACCGCGAGCAAACCCGCGATCCCGAGGGCAGCCGCGAAATACTGATCTAAGATGCCACCATCAACCGTTTCGAAATTATCAACAACACGGCGCACAGCCAAGGGCAGAACCAGCGACACACAGGCCGTCAGGATCAAAGCAAGAACCGCAAACAAACACAGCAGCTTGTAGGGATATAAAAAGGGCCAAAGCCGTCGCAACGCACCAAAATCCTTTGACTTAGCGCGTTCCGCT
Organism: Planktotalea sp.; assembly: GCF_018607965.1. GTDB lineage: Bacteria > Pseudomonadota > Alphaproteobacteria > Rhodobacterales > Rhodobacteraceae > Planktotalea. The sequence goes on along the minus strand of NZ_JABBAM010000123.1, from coordinate 785 downwards.
TCCGCCAAATTTGGTGCGACTTGCGTGCTCGACGCGGTAGAGTCAGAGGCCATTGGAAATCCTTGCAAAACGATTGCTGCGCATTAAATGGACCACGCGCGTGTCGTCAAGGGCGACAGGGTCTCATGCTGCGTTCAATCTCAGGTGACCATTATATTTTTAAGGGGAGTGTTTTGGAGCGGGCGGCGGGAATCGAACCCGCATCTTCAGTTTGGAAAACTGAGGTCTTAACCATTACACAACGCCCGCTCTCTGTGAAGGCCTGATATTTCATAGCTATCTGGCCGTCAAGTATCGCAATCCCAGATATACGGAGAAGTTTCGGTAAAAAAATTGCACCCTAAAGATCCAGCGCATCACGCACTCCCATTGCACTCATGCCGCCGTCGATGACAATGTCTTGCCCCTTGATCCATGCACTCTCAGGTGAGGACAAAAAGACAATGACGTCCGCAATCTCGTCCACAGTTCCGGGTCGTCCAGCGCGCGCAACGTTTTTGGCCATTTTTTCTCCAAAGGCAGTTGCGAAATCTTGCAGAATCCCCGTGCTGACAGCTGCGGGACTGACCGAGTTCATTCGAAGTCCGCGCGCAATCATGTCTTCGGTTCGCGCGATGGTCATCACAATTAACGCTTCTTTTGACAGGTTATAGGCCCGCGTTGACCTTATATCGCGCTGGGTGACAAACCCGCTCAAATCAGCAACATCCAACGCCATCAGCGCCTTCACTTCGTTCAAGTTTTCGCGCCACATCGCACCCGCGCGCGAGGCGGTGTTCACGATC
>NZ_JABBAM010000150.1:1956-26900 GCF_018607965.1 Planktotalea sp. | reverse complement strand
GCTTCAAAGACGTTCTGGTTGTACGTGGTAAAGAAAACCCAACATCCGAGTTCGACCTCTTGGAAGTTGTGGAAGTCACACCGACGTCACAGGTTACTTACGCACCTGATCACCCCATGTTCGCTGGTGGTGCTCTGGGTACATGTAACCCAGGCGCATAAGTCTCTTTCGACTTTCGTAGGGCGAACTCAGGTTTGCCCTACTTCAACTACAGTTTCAGGTCGTGCATTAGCGCGGCCTGTTCTCCAACACATTGGTGGGGACCATGGACGCAATCATCCTTCAAGTATTAAACGGCCTAGACAAGGGATCCGCCTATGCGTTGATCGCTCTCGGGCTTACACTCATTTTCGGTACGCTCGGTGTTGTGAACTTTGCACACGGTGCGCTGTTCATGATCGGTGCATTCTGTGCCGTGACGTTGCAGCGGATCTTGTCGATCAGCAAGGTGACACTCAGCGAAACCAAAAAGAATTTCCTCGGGCAACCATCTGAAATCAAAACACCTTATGTCGAAAGCTGGTTTGGCCCAGAGGTCGGTGCAAGTATCATAGATTGGTCTGTACCGCTCGCCATCATCTTCTCGATCCCCGTTATGATCATCATCGGCGTCATTATGGAACGCGGATTGATCAAGCACTTCTACAAGCGTCCCCACGCGGATCAAATCCTTGTAACCTTTGGTCTGGCGATTGTCCTTCAGGAAGTGATCAAATATTTTTACGGCGCGAACCCTATCCCCACAGGCGCGCCTGATGTTTTCAAAGGCAGCTTTGATTTCGGCGTAATGCTTGGCTATGAAGCCAACGCGATTATTTATCCGTACTGGCGCCTCGTTTACTTTGGATTCTCGGCAATCATAATTGCGGCGGTCTTTGCATTCTTGCAGTTCACGACATTTGGTATGGTCGTGCGTGCAGGCATGGCGGACCGTGAAACAGTTGGCCTTCTCGGCATCAACATCGACAAACGCTTTACGATCATGTTCGGCCTTGCCGCCGCGGTTGCTGGTCTTGCTGGCGTTATGTACGCGCCAATCAACTCGCCAAACTATCACATGGGCATGGACTTCTTGGTCCTCAGCTTTGTTGTGGTTGTTGTGGGCGGGATGGGTTCCCTACCCGGTGCAGTCCTTGCCGGCTTCATGCTGGGAATTCTGGAAAGCTTTGCGTCAATGAACCAAGTTAAAGCGATCCTACCCGGTATCGACCAGATCATTATTTATGTGGTCGCAATTATCGTTCTACTCACTCGCCCTCGTGGCTTGTTGGGTCGCAAAGGCGTGATGGAGGAATAATCTGATGCTTGGACTGAACAAAAAAGACGCATCCTTGCTGTTGGTCGTAGTGATCCTCACCATGTTTGCCCCCTTCTTCTTGAATCCCTTCCCGACTGAAAGCGCGATGGCGCAGTTCAATGCAGGTTATCCTGACTTGATGCAGCGTTTCGTGATCTTTGGCATCTTCGCAATCGGGTTTAACCTTCTGTTTGGCCTCACAGGCTACCTCAGCTTTGGTCATGCTGCCTTTTTGGGTGTCGGATCTTACGCGGTGGTTTGGATGTACAAGCTGCTGGATTATAACGTCCTACCTGGCTTGCTGCTTGCAGTTGTTGTGTCGGCGATCTTTGCCCTTGCGATTGGCTACATCTCTTTGCGTCGCTCAGGTATCTACTTTTCAATCCTGACACTCGCATTCGCACAGATGATGTTCGCGATCAGCTATTCAGACTTGATCGGTCGCTTCCTTGGTATATCGCTTACGAACGGTGAAACAGGTTTGCAGGTCTATACCTCTGACCCACAGGTCTTGCTCAACGATTGGGAAACAGTACCGCATCTCTTAGGTCTTATTGAAATGCGCTCTACCTATACGTTGGATCTGGCGGGCTGGTCGTTTGACTTTAACGCAGGCTACTACTTCTGCGCGTTTGTCATGATCCTCGCCTTCTATCTTGCGATCCGCATCTTCCGCTCTCCTTTCGGACTAATGCTGCGCGCGATTAAATCCAACCAGCAACGCCTAAACTACACAGGTCTAAACACACGCCCCTACATGCTTGCAGTCTTCGTGATTTCCGGCGTCTATGCGGGTCTTGCGGGTGGCCTTATGGCGTCTATGGATCCACTTGCGGGCGCTGAGCGTATGCAATGGACAGCCTCTGGCGAAGTTGTTTTGATGACGATCCTCGGCGGTGCTGGCACATTGATTGGTCCAGTACTGGGTGCAGGTTTCATCAAATACTTTGAAAACATCTTCTCCAAGATTAACGAAAACGTGCTGCATACTTGGTTCAACTTCATGCCCGATGGGCTTGAGAACTTCGTTGTCGCAATCATTTATCCGTTCATCGGTAAAGGCTGGCACCTCACGCTGGGTCTGATGTTCATGATGGTTGTTATCTTCTTGCCAGGTGGCCTTGTTGAAGGTGGCCAGCGGATTGCCAAGCTTTTGAAGCGCGGCAAAAAAGATGACGACGGCGCGAATACTGCCACAGCTACAAAACCTGCGGAATAAGGAAACAAATCATGGGTATCCTTGAAGTTAAAAACGTGGGCAAACGCTTTGGCGGTCTGCAAGCACTGGGCGATGTAAATCTCTCGATTGCGGAAAACACGGTCCACGCCATCATCGGTCCAAACGGGGCCGGTAAATCGACACTGCTAAATTGCCTTGTTGGTAAGCTGATCCCAGATACGGGCTCCGTCATGTTTGATGGACAGTCCGTCTTGGGGCGCAAACCATTCGAGATCAATCAGATGGGTATTTCACGCGTGTTCCAAACCCCTGAGATCTTTGGCGATCTGACGGTTCTGGAAAACATGATGATCCCATGCTTTGCCAAGCGGGATGGATCGTTCGAGATGAATGCGATCGGCTCTGTTATGGGGCAGAAAGACATCATCGAGCGTGCAGAACAGATGCTTGAAGAAATGAACATGGCGGACAAACGCGGTATGAACTCAGCCTCCATGAGCCGTGGGGACAAGCGTCGTCTTGAGATTGGCATGTGCCTAAGCCAAGAACCACGCTTGTTGTTGTTGGATGAACCAACGGCCGGCATGGCGAGGGCGGACACCAACAACACCATCGACTTGCTCAAACAGATCAAAGAAGAGCGCGACATCACAATCGCAATCATCGAGCACGATATGCACGTTGTTTTCTCACTTTCAGAACGCATCACTGTTTTGGCGCAGGGCACCCCCCTCGTCGAAGACACCCCTGACAACATCAAAGGCCATCCCAAGGTGCGCGAAGCGTATCTTGGCGAGAGCGCGGATCAATAAGGAGCTTTCACCATGAACGCAAAGACAGAAATCTCCAAAAATGCCAACCATGCAAGCACGGCTCCGGCCTACTTGTCGGTCTGGGATATGCATGCCTACTACGGTGAAAGCTATATCGTTCAAGGCATCAGCTTTAACGTGCATGAGGGCGAAATTCTTGCCCTTCTGGGTCGTAACGGTGCGGGTAAAACCACAACCTTGCGCGCGATTGCACGCCTTGATGATCCACAAGTTTCGCACGGTGAAATCTGGTTAGACCATCAGCCATTGCACCAGATGAAGAGCTACGAAGCCTCTATCGCGGGTCTTGGCCTTGTCCCAGAAGATCGCCGCATCATTGCGGGCCTGACGGTGGAAGAAAACCTCAAGCTTGCTCAGATTGCACCACCTATTGGCTGGTCTCTTGATCGTCTGTACGATCTTTTCCCACGCCTGCGCGAGCGTCGCAGCCAAGAGGGAACCACGCTCTCTGGTGGTGAACAGCAAATGCTTGCCATTGCGCGCGCCCTTGCGCGTGACGTTAAAGTTCTGCTTCTCGACGAACCCTATGAAGGCCTTGCGCCTGTGATCGTCGACGAAATTGAAAAGACGCTGCGTCTGATCAAAGAGCAAGGCATGACCACTGTCATCGTTGAGCAAAACGCTGTGCGCGCGCTTGAACTCGCGGATCGCGCTGTGATCCTCGATACTGGTGGCATCGTCTTCGACGGTCTTGCGTCAGAGGTTTTGGAAAACGAAGCACTCCGCGCGGAATACCTCGCGATTTAACTCAATTTGGTCCGGCCCGCGTCTAGCAGGCCGGACTTTATACCTTGCGCCAGCGTCCTTTGCTTTCCAAAGTTGACCCAGCGCACTGAACTGACCCAATTTATGGAGCTTTTCCCATGTCAAAGACGTTTCCCCCATCCGCAGACCTTGCCGCAGATGCCCATGTTGATAGCGCGAAATATGATGCGATGTATGCCGCATCCATTTCCGATCCCGATACATTCTGGGCCGAGCAAGCAAATCGCGTTGATTGGATCAAGCCTTTTACAAAAGTTAAGGACGTCAATTACGACTTCGGTAATGTCGATATCAATTGGTACGCAGATGGCACGCTGAACGTTGCTGCTAACTGTATTGATCGCCATCTCGCGACGCGCGGCGACAAGACGGCGATCATCTTTGAACCCGACAACCCGAGCGAGGGCTCAAAACACATCACCTACAATGAGCTTAGCGCCAACGTGAACCGCATGGCCAATATCCTAAAGGACCTGGGTGTAACTAAAGGCGACCGCGTTGTTTTGTATATGCCGATGATCCCAGAGGCCGCTTATGCCATGCTTGCAAGCGCGCGTATTGGTGCGATCCACTCTATCGTGTTCGCTGGCTTCTCGCCTGATGCGCTTTCTGCACGCGTTAACGGCTCGGATGCCAAAGTCCTGATCACCGCCGATTTTGCGCCGCGCGGTGGCAAAGCAACGCCACTGAAAAGCAATGCTGACGCCGCTCTTGCCAACTGTAAGGACAGCGTCAAATGCCTTGTGGTCAAACGCACTAGCGGCGAAACCGCTTGGGTCGAGGGCCGCGATATTGACTACAACGCGATGGTCACAACCGCCTCAGACGTGTGCGCACCCGAAGAAATGTCTGCCGAAGATCCCCTCTTCGTGCTCTACACATCTGGCTCCACCGGCATGCCAAAAGGGGTTGTGCACACCACCGGCGGATACCTTGTTTACGCGGCGATGACACATGAAATAACCTTTGATTACAAAGAGAGCGATGTGTTCTGGTGTACCGCTGACGTTGGCTGGGTCACAGGACATTCCTATATCGTTTATGGCCCCCTCGCGAACGGGGCGACCACGATCATGTTTGAAGGTGTCCCAACCTACCCAGACGCTTCGCGCTTTTGGCAGGTTTGCGAAAAGCATTCGGTCTCGCAGTTCTACACGGCCCCCACTGCAATCCGCGCGTTGATGGCGCAGGGCAATGATTTCGTTGCGAAATGCGATCTTTCATCGTTGCGTATCCTTGGAACGGTTGGCGAACCGATCAATCCAGAAGCGTGGAACTGGTACAACGAAATTGTCGGCCAAGAATGCTGCCCCATCGTCGATACTTGGTGGCAAACCGAAACGGGTGGACATCTAATGACGCCCCTGCCCGGCGCACATGCGATGAAGCCCGGTTCTGCGATGAAGCCGTTCTTTGGCATTGAACCCGTGATCCTTGATCCGACGTCCGGTGTCGAAATCACGGGCAATCCAGCTGAGGGCGTTCTGTGCATCAAAGACAGTTGGCCCGGTCAAATGCGCACGATTTGGGGCGATCACGAGCGGTTCCAGCAGACTTACTTCTCGGATTACAAAGGCTATTACTTTACCGGTGACGGCGCGAAACGCGACGAGGACGGCGACTACTGGATCACAGGCCGCGTCGACGACGTGATCAACGTTTCAGGTCATCGCATGGGCACGGCAGAAGTCGAAAGTGCGCTTGTTGCGCATCCAAAGGTAGCCGAAGCGGCGGTTGTTGGGTATCCTCACAAGATCAAAGGCCAAGGCATTTATTGCTATGTCACTTTGATGAATGGTGATGAGCCCTCAGAAGAGCTGCGCAAAGAATTGCGCACGTGGGTACGTACTGAAATCGGTCCAATTGCATCACCAGACGTTATTCAGTGGGCACCTGGCTTGCCAAAAACACGTTCTGGCAAAATTATGCGTCGTATTCTACGCAAAATTGCGGAGAACGACACAGGCGGGCTTGGGGATACCTCGACCCTTGCTGACCCTTCTGTAGTCGATGATCTGATCGCGAACAGAGCCGGCGCGTAAGCGCTAAGACACAAAAACGCGATCCGACGATGTTTTGTCGGGTCGCAAGATGCCAATATCTACTCTCTCAAACCCGTTTGAGCGATGTATTGATCAGGCATCTTTTCACCCAATGCAACTTGCCCTATAACCGCTGCAAAGATGCGCCACACAGAATGTGCGCGTGGGTTAGACTGCATTGAGGGACAGCATGACGAACAAAACACACGAGGCCGATGTCGCATTCATCAAAGCGCTTGCAGAACTGCTCCGCGAAAATGATTTGACCGAATTGCAGGTCAAACGCGCATATGCCGAAGACGACAGCCTCAATGTACGCGTTAGCCGCGCAGCGCCTCAAATGATAGCTGCGCCTATTCAAGTAGCAGCCCCCGTCGCAGCCGCGGCCACACCTGCCGCCGCGCCAGCAGCTGCCGTTGCTGATAATCCAGCCAAACATCCGGGCGCAGTTACGTCCCCAATGGTCGGCACGGTTTACATGCAGCCAGAACCCAGCTCGCCCGCGTTTGTGACAGTCGGCGCACAAGTGTCTGAAGGTGACACATTGCTTATCGTCGAAGCCATGAAAACAATGAACCACATCCCAGCCCCAAGGTCTGGCAAAGTGACACGCATTATGGTCGAGGATGGGTCAACAGTTGAATTCGGTGCCCCCTTGGTCATTATTGAGTAAGGCTTAGATATGTTTGACAAAATTCTTATCGCCAACCGAGGCGAAATCGCACTTCGTGTCGTCCGAGCGTGTCGGGAAATGGGTATCGCATCCGTCGCGGTTCACTCGACCGCAGACGCAGATGCAATGCACGTACGTATGGCTGATGAAGCTGTCTGCATCGGCCCCCCTCCTGGCACAGACAGCTATCTGTCCATTCCGGCGATCATTGCTGCATGTGAAATCACAGGCGCACAGGCTATTCACCCTGGGTATGGGTTCCTGTCCGAGAACGCTAATTTCGTTCAAATTATCGAAGATCATCAACTGACATTCATTGGCCCCACCGCGGAACATATTCGTACGATGGGCGACAAGATCACTGCCAAAGATACGATGAAGGCGCTCGGCGTCCCCTGTGTTCCTGGCTCGCCAGGCGGCGTCCCAACTCTTGCAGATGCACAACGCATTGGCGAAGAAATCGGCTATCCCGTGATCGTGAAAGCGACGGCTGGTGGCGGTGGACGCGGCATGAAAGTGTCCCAAACGGCTGCCGACATGGAAAGCGCGTTTATGACAGCGCGTGCTGAGGGCAAGTCAAACTTTGGCAATGATGAAGTCTATATTGAAAAATATTTAACCACACCTCGCCACATTGAAATCCAAGTTTTTGGCGATGGAAAAGGCCGCGCTGTCCATTTGGGGGAACGTGATTGTTCTCTTCAACGTCGTCACCAGAAAGTCTTCGAAGAAGCACCCGGTCCGTCGATCAGCCCCGCAGAACGTGCTGCAATCGGTAAAACATGTGCCGACGCGGTTGCGAAAATCAACTACATCGGCGCGGGCACTATCGAATTTCTATACGAAAACGGCGAATTCTATTTCATCGAAATGAACACCCGTTTACAGGTCGAACATCCCGTCACAGAAAGCATTTTCGGTGTGGATCTGGTACGCGAACAGATCCACGTCGCCTCTGGTCTTGATATGACTTTTGAACAGGATGATCTTGAAATCAACGGTCACTCTATCGAAGTTCGCATTAATGCGGAAAAGCTACCCAATTTCTCACCCTGCCCCGGAAAAATCACGCAATATCATGCGCCTGGCGGTCTTGGTGTTCGTATGGATAGCGCGCTCTATGATGGCTATTCGATCCCGCCCTACTATGACAGTTTGATCGGTAAGTTGATTGTTCATGGACGCGATAGACCAGAAGCCTTGGCCCGTTTGCACCGCGCAATGGGTGAACTGATCGTGGACGGTATCGATACCACAATCCCGTTGTTTCACGCGCTTTTGCAAGAACCCGATGTGCTATCAGGGAACTATAACATCCACTGGCTCGAGCACTGGCTAGAGACAAATCTAGGGGCATAAAGGCGAAATGAAACAACGTTTTTCATCGCGTTTGGGTATTGGGTAGGCTGAACCCATGCGCGATGATACCCCTGCCCTCTCACCACAAATGCTGCTTCATGCTTATCAAGCTGGCATTTTTCCGATGGCCGAATCTCGGGAAGATACAGAGTTATTTTGGGTCGACCCACGCCAACGCGGTATATTTCCACTAGACCACTTTCATATCTCACGATCCCTTGCCAAACACATGCGTGCTGCGGACTGGGATATTCGTCTTGATACCGATTTTGACGGTGTTGTTGCGGCATGCGCACAACGAAAAGACACTTGGATCAGCCATGATATCGCCAAACTTTACAGCAGCTTGCACAAAATGTCCTGTGGTCACTCTATCGAAGTTTGGGACGGTAACGATCTGATCGGCGGCGTTTACGGTGTCGTTTCGGGAACCGCCTTTTTTGGAGAAAGCATGTTTTCGCGCAAGCGAGATGCCTCAAAAATGGCATTGGCGTTTCTAACCAAGCACCTATCAAACTGTGGTTTCACCTTATTTGACACGCAATTTATTACGGATCATCTCGCAACCCTCGGCGCTATTGAGATCTCGCGTGGTCGCTACCATGCCCTATTACACCAAGCGCTACAAACGACGGCGCGGTTTCATGCAAAACCACTGCCAAGCCTTCAAGATGTCTTACAACGCAGAACCCAAACGTCGTAACGTGAATGTTCCATGGCATTCAGCGCAGGTGCCGAGCCGATCATCCAACCACTAAATACGGGCTGCGCACTTTCGGTCTCACTGACTTCGAGAAAAGCAAACGCATTGTTTGAAGGCGCGCCTTCAGGGTAGCGACAGGCACGCAACGCGACAGTCAATTGACCGATCTCCATGCTGCTACCACTAGCCAGTTCATAATTAGAGCTTTTGCCGCTGACTTTGTCCAAGACGCGTAAATCCGCACCCGTCCCAGATGAAACGGATTCTTGCGCCCATGATCCCGTGCTCAAGGTGCAAACTATAGCGAATAAGCTAAAAAATCGCGTCATTCGCCAGATCCCGATACAAATTTTAACAGCAACGTTACGAGACTAATCGCACTTTGGGTATCTTCAATTTCGGCGTCGGGTTCATACATGAACGGGGATCCACCAGGAACGATCTCAACGAAGTTCCCGCCGAGCAGACCTTCAGACGCAATCGTGATCGCGCTATCATCTGGAATTTCTATTCCATCTTTAATGGCGATTATCGTGTCTGCGCGGAATGTTTCACTGTTCAATACTACCGAATTTACAGAGCCGATTTTAACACCAGCAAGACGAACATCCGTCCCAACATTTACACCTTCAAGCGAACGGAAGCTAGCTGTCAAAGGATAGCTGGATGAACTGCTACTCAGCCCTGTAATTTGGGCTGCATATGCTAAGAAACCCACAGCAGCCAAAAGAACCAATCCACCGACCATCACCTCTGTTTTATTCTGCGTCATGTCTTTGCCCTGTCCCAGCCTTGCTGAATTATTCAGGCACCCAAGCGTCATAGTCACTACGATCAGCAGGTTGCGCGCGACGGATAGACCCCGCAGGCGCGTAAGCCGCGGCAGTCCCTGTCAAGTTCTCCTGATGTGGTTTTTCCCAAACTTTATGGACCAAAGGTTTTTTTGTAGGGGGCTCGTCCCATGTATGGTGCAACCAACCATGCCAATCAGGGTTGACCTTGCTTGCTTCGATCTCACCATTGAAGATCACCCAACGCTTTGTTTTTTCATTATTTTCGTAGTAAATATTGCCCTGATCATCTTCACCAACACGCACACCTTTACGCCATGTGAACAATTGAGTGTTCAAAGTTTGACCATTCCACCAAGTGAAAAGACGTAGAATTTTGCTGCCAATGCCCATGGTGTACTCCGCTCGTGTTTGCCCTAGTATGCCTGATTGTGGCACTAAGATCTAGAGGCTGTTAGATACACAACAACGGGCAAAGCTGCCCGCCTTTGGTTCGTTTTTAGCGCATTATTCAACCCGCGCTTGCGGGCTCTTTCTTCTCTGACTCACCGTGGATCATCAACGGAGCCGCCTCAGATGTGACAGCCTCTTCGTTCACCACCACCTCAGTTACAGTATCAAGGCCCGGAAGTTCAAACATCGTGTCCAGCAAGATTTCTTCCAAGATTGAACGCAAACCACGTGCACCCGTCTTGCGCTGAATCGCACGTTTCGCAATCGCGCTGAGAGCTTCCTCAGTGAAGGACAGCACAGTATCTTCCAACTCGAACAAACGTTGGTATTGCTTGACCAATGCGTTCTTTGGTTGCGTCAAAATCGTCACGAGCGCGTCTTCATCCAGATCTTCAAGTGTTGCCAATACAGGCAAGCGACCGACAAATTCTGGGATCAAGCCGAAGCGCAATAGATCTTCTGGTTCCAGATCTGTGAAGATTTCGCCGATACCGCGATCATCGTTGTCACGCACATCCGCGCCAAAACCCATTGCCGATCCTTTACCGCGCGCTGCGATAATCTTGTCCAAACCAGCAAATGCACCACCACAAATAAATAGGATGTTCGTCGTGTCCACTTGCAAAAATTCTTGTTGCGGATGCTTTCGGCCCCCTTGCGGAGGAACAGACGCCACAGTGCCTTCCATCAGCTTTAGTAAAGCCTGCTGAACGCCCTCACCCGAAACGTCGCGGGTAATGGATGGATTCTCTGATTTACGCGTAATTTTATCAACTTCGTCGATATAGACGATGCCGCGTTGTGCTTTTTCGACGTTATATTCGGATGCTTGCAACAGTTTGAGAATGATGTTTTCAACATCTTCACCGACATACCCCGCCTCGGTCAACGTGGTTGCATCGGCCATCGTGAAGGGAACATCCAAGATGCGCGCTAAGGTTTGAGCAAGCAAAGTTTTACCGCACCCAGTTGGCCCCATAAGCAAGATGTTGGATTTTGCCAATTCAATCTCGCCATTCTTCTCGGCATGATTGAGTCGCTTATAATGGTTGTGCACAGCAACTGATAAAACACGTTTCGCTTTAGCTTGACCAATGACGTAGTCATCCAAAACTTGTGCGATATCTCTGGGCGTTGGAACGCCTTCAGAGCTTTTCAGCCCAGCGGTCTTAGTCTCTTCACGGATGATATCCATGCACAATTCGACACATTCATCGCAGATGAAAACAGTGGGGCCCGCAATCAGTTTGCGGACTTCGTGCTGACTTTTGCCGCAGAAGCTACAGTAGAGCGTATTTTTGCTATCACCGCTGGAGTTGCTCGCCATGGATCACCTTTCGGGCCGTCGCCCTTGTTTAGTCTAAGCACAACGCCTGTCATTGTACCAGAATCTGCGACAGCTTATGGGAGCCTGCCCCCAGCCACAATTGCAAAAATTGGCGCGCGCCATTCTGTCGGCGCGCACCAATTTAATTACTTTTCTTCTTCGTCACCTTTGGCGCGTGTTTCGAGAATTTCGTCGATCAATCCCCACTCTTTCGCGTCTTCTGGTGACATAAAGTTATCGCGCTCAAGACCGGCTTCGACTTTCTTCATCGTCTGCCCCGTGTGGCGCACATAAATTTCGTTCAAACGTGTCTTGAGTTTTAGCGTTTCTTCCGCATGGATCATAATGTCCGTTGCTTGGCCCTGATAGCCACCAGAGGGCTGGTGCACCATGATGCGCGAGTTTGGTAGCGAGAAACGCATGCCCTTTTCGCCAGCAGTCAAAAGCAACGATCCCATGGACGCCGCTTGACCAATGACCAACGTGGATACCTTAGGGCGGATATATTGCATCGTGTCGTAGATCGACAGACCAGAGGTCACAACGCCACCGGGGCTGTTGATGTACATGCTGATCTCTTTGGACGGGTTTTCCGCCTCAAGGTGCAACAACTGCGCGACGATCAGGCTAGACATGCCATCGTGCACTTGGCCGTTCAGGAAAATAATGCGCTCTTTCAGAAGGCGCGAAAAGATGTCGTATGCGCGCTCACCACGACTGGTCTGTTCGACCACCATGGGAACCAGCGTATTCATATATGTGTCGATTGGATCTTTCATAACTCGCCTGCCTGCTGCTGATGTCAGTGTCTATCACACAAACCACTAATAGAGTCTTAGTGCTGCCCACAGGGCGCTGCAAGGGGCGCAACAGAAGAAGACGTGCGTCAAACCTGCTTTCCCTCACGACAAAAGGGCTGCAAATTGCGCGCAGCCCTTTCACTGAAACTTAAGTTTGACTAGCCAAACATGTCGGACGTAATGCCCGCATACCAGCCAACGCTTTCTTCGTAAGTTGCTTTACGCAGTGCCGCGTCTTCGCCTGTAGCGGAAATAAATCCGTCAACTTTCGCGATCTTCTCATCCGTTGCTTCATACGTCGCACCGACCTTCACGCCGTTGTCCGTATCGATCAAGGACCAGCACGTGTTGGAGAACTTCGCTGGGAACACCTTAGATCCAGTCAAAGCACCACGCACAGCCATCGCCGCTACTTTCGCCTGTGAGTTCGCAGAGAAACCAGATTTCGGCATATCACCTTGCGAACATGCATCGCCAAGCACGTGGATATTTTCGTCCACACGGCTTTGCATTGTATGCGCAGACACAGGTGCCCAATTACCATCAGTGAGTCCTGCTTGTTCGCAGATATGACCCGCTTTCATCGCTGGAATGACGTTGCAGACGTCAACTTTAGTGACTTCGCCGTCAATCGACACCGTCATCGCCTCTGGATCAACTTCGACATTATCGCCACCGAAGTCAGATCCAATCCAATCAACCATACCAGCATAATTGTCGGCCCAGCCTTCTTGGAACAGACCCTGCTTAGAAAACTTCGGCTTAGGGTCAGCAACAATGATTTTCGCCGTTGGGTTCGTCGCCTTCAGTAAATGCGCGACCATCGAGACACGCTCATATGGGCCAGGAGGGCAACGATATGGATTTGGCGGTGCGACCATCGCGAATGTTCCGCCCTGTGGCATTGCTGCGACCTGCGCCTTTAGCAATTCTGTCTGGCTACCGCCCTTATAGGCATGGGGCATCTTATTCTGTGCAGACACATCCCAACCCGCAACAGCGCCATCAACAAAGTCGATGCCGGGGCTAAGGATCAAACGATCGTATGGAACTGCATCACCACCCGCGAGCGAGACCATGCGCGCATCGCGATCAATGGCAACGGCCCAATCATGCACAACATTCACGCCATACTCGGACGCAAGGGTACCATAGCTATGCGCGATGCTTTGCAGATCACGGAAACCACCGATGTAGAGGTTGGAAAAAAAGCACGTGTAGTAGCTGCGTGATGGTTCGATCAATGTGACATCGATCTCGCCCTTGCTATCTTTTGCAAGGTAGCGCGCAGCGGTTGCACCCCCTGCACCGCCGCCAACAACCACAACGCGTGGACGCGCATGGCCCGCAGCATGTACCATAGGGGATGCAAGCGCAGAAGCTGCGGCTGCAGCACCCGTTCCTAGAAAAATGCGTCTATTCAGTTTCATTCTATTTCCTCCCGTAACCGGACCTTTGTTACTCAAGGTCCCTAAAATATGCAGCCAAGGCCGCAATTTCTTCGTCCGACAAACGCGAGGCCATCATTTGCATCACAGGATGTGGACGTAATTTTTCTTTGTAAGCATGCATCGCAACGACGAAATCCGTCTTCGGCCAGCCAACAATCGCCGGAATACCTTGATCACTGCCGCCAACCTGGTGGCAGGTCAGGCATTCGCTTCCAAGATATTCGCCGTACTCAGGATCGCCTTGCAGCGCCAAAATCTCTGGCGACAGCTCAATCTCAACGGCCATCGCAGTTGGTGCCGCCTCTGGAATGTTCGCTGGATCGTCGGAAAACTGACGCAAGTAGGCCAGAACGTCGTGGCGATCTTGCTCTTTTTTCAGGCCCCTGAAATTCATTTTGGTGCCAGAAACCATGCTTTTTGGGTTCTCTAGAAACGCATCAAGGCGCTCGTAGTCCCAAACCAAACCATCAGCAGCCGCGCGTTTCATGGATTTGGAGTACTTAAACCCCTCGACCGCGCCAGCGCTCGCATCGAAAATACCGTTAAGCATTGGTCCGACACGGTTCTTTGCGCCCTCGCCCACTTTGTGACAAGCCGCACATTTCTTAAAGACCTTGGCACCCGTTTCAAGATCGCCCAAAGCCTGCGCCGTTTCATCCGCGTTCACAGCCGCCGCGCAAAAAAACGCGACAACTGTTGTTAGGGTAGTTAGAAAACTGCCCTGCATTTATTGGCTCACAGACTTCAAATACTCTGTGACCGCCGCGATGTCTTTTTCCTTCTTTAGACCGGAAAAGGACATCTTGGTTTTCTTCACATAAGCCTTTGGCTTTGCAAGGAACTCAGCAAGCGTTGCTTCATTCCAAACAGCGCCATCCGCGCCCATTTGGCTCATGGTTTTAGAGTATTTGAACCCATCAACACCACCAAGCGCACGCCCCATAATGTTGTTCAACTGCGGCCCACTCTTGTTTTTCGCCCCTTCACCAACCTGATGACACGCCGCGCATTTTTTGAAGACTTTCTCGCCAGACTTTGCCAAGTCCGCATCAAATGCTGCTGCAATGACAACGGCCTCTGCTGCTGGCGCGTCTTCTGCAACGGCGTCTTCTTCAACGGCTTCAGCCACTTCGAATTTTACCTCTTCAGCAGGTGCCGCAGCTTCTTCCGCTTCACCTTCATCAGGTGTCACATCCAAAACTGTCGCGCGCATCGTAATTTCGACCGAATCTTTACAGCCGCTCATGCATGGCTCAGCCTTCCAGAAATGCGCTTCTGACGTTAGGCGATCATCTTGGATAAAGCCGTCTTTGTTCGGCATCTCAACATCCAAGAAATTCTCGTTTGTGAGTACGAAATCATCATCGACCAAATCGTTGGAATACAGAATATACGCAACAATCGCATAGACATCGTCATTGCTCAGGCTTTGGGCATTTCCGAATGGCATAGAGCGGTTCACATAGTCCCACGCCGTGCTGAGGTGTGGCCAATACGAACCAACAGTTTTCAACGGATCTTCATCCGCTAATGTGTCCATACCGCCTGCTAATTTAGGCCAGTTATCAACACCTTCTGCAAAATCGCCGTGACATACGCCGCAATGTTCAGCAAAAATTTCTTCGCCGTCATAAGCAGAGCCTGATCCCGCAGGTAAACCCGTGCCATCAGGACTGACATCATGGTTCCACGCAGCAATCTCTTCTGGAAGCGCAGCACGCCCAAGGCGAAAGGAACCGACTGCTGCAGCGACCACGACTGGTTTTGCAGCTACTCGTTCTACCGCGGCTTCATCAGCATTAGCAGCCGAAACCATTAATGGTGCAACGCTCGGAATGTTGACAACAAATTGATCCGCGAAGACATAGGCCATCGACAAAATAAGACCCGTCCCTGCCAAAGAAGGTGTGAGAATTTTAAGAAATTTCGACATTTTCTGCCTCACCGTTCTCTTTAACATGCCAAGTTTGGATGCAATTGTTGTGATAGATTGAGTTTAAACCGCGCACTTCGCGCAGTTCATTTTTGGTCGGTTGCACATAGCCTTCGCTGTCCATCGCGCGGCTTTGGAGCAGCATTTCAGAGCCATCCCAATCCGTATCCAGATAGAACCGTGTCAGCGCTTTGTCTTGACCAGGTGCCGCCAAACGCGCGGTTTCCCATGTCATGCCACCGTCTTTGGACACGTCCACGCGCTCAATCGCGCCGCGACCGGACCATGCAAGGCCCGTAATGACCAAAGGCCCTTTGCCATGCGTGATCGGCGATTGCGGGCTTGGCGATGTGACAACGGATTTCGCATCCATTTCCCATGTCCATTTACGCGCGATACCATTTTCAAGAACGTCCGTGTATTTCGACGTTTCTTCACGGCTTTCGACAGCGATTTCAGTGACTTCAATACGGCGCAACCACTTAACCCACATGTTGCCTTCCCAACCGGGAACAACCAAACGAACGGGATAGCCATGCTCCATACGAAGCGCCTCACCGTTGGCTTTGAACGCAATCATACAATCATCAAGAGCTTTTTCCAAAGGAATGGAACGACCGTTTGAAGACGCATCATGCCCCTCAACATAGACCCATTTGCCTTCGGGCTTAATGCCCGCTTCCTCAAGCAAAGTGCGCAAGGTCACGCCCGTATATTCCATGTTGTGGATCATACCGTGGGTGAACTGTACGCCGTTCAATTGCGCGCCTGCCCACTCCATTCCAGTGTTGGCAGCACATTCCAAGAAGAACGTCTTTTGAACACGTGGAAAACGCTCAAGATCGGCGTAGGTGAAAATCAAAGGCTCATCCACAAGACCGTGGATCATCAGACGGTATTCGTCCTTAGACATCTCGATCGCGCCAGAGTGATGACGCTCAAACGCGCAGCCTTGCGGTGTGATCGTGCCATCAAGTGCATGGATCGGCGTGAAGTTGATCGAACTGATCGTGTCAGCGGTCAACCACTCAACGTTGCGGCGAACCACATCTTTTTCGTAACTGATCGGAAGCCCATAAGGTGTCTCATCGACCCCCACGCCCAAACCCTGCGCGAACTCTTGCTTTTCCAAGATAAGAGGATCGCCTGCCGCATGTGCAGCCCCCCCTGCAAGGGTTCCAGCTCCAACCGCTGCTGCGCTCGACAAAAAATCACGACGTGAGACGTTTTTCAAATGCTTATCAGACACTTGCTGCTCCTGTTTCATGTATTACGCTAAACGCCAACTACGGTGACGGAATTATTCGGCTCAAGCGAGATCGTGCCCTGCGCACGGATGTGATCTTCGACCACGTCCCATATTTGCGGGCCTTCAGTGTTCTCGTTTACAGACGCCCAACCCGCGACCATGTAGGTTTTCGCAGGATCAATCTTTTCGCCCGTTTTAAGCAAAGTCATTTCCGTAATGCGCTCGCCCTGCGGTTTGCTTATGTCGATGCGATACCCCATACCACCAACGCGAACCATATCACCGCCTTGTTGATAATAAGGATCAGGATTGAACAGATTATCCGCCACATCTTCAAGAACAACATGCAAGAATTCGCCTGTCATTTCAGTCCGGTAGGCTTTGCCATACGTCATTGACGTAACGTTAAAAATGTCTTCGCGCGTGATATCCTGACCCGGCAGAATGCTTGGCCCCCACCGTACGCCAGGCGACAAAGCGATGTCCGCTTCGCGCTCGGAAATCAACGCGTCACAGATAAGATCATCCCATGTTCCGTTAAAGTTTCCACGACGATAAAGCGTTTGATCGTCCCCCGTCTTACCAATGACTTCGCGCAACTGATCTATATGGGGGGCGCGCTGTTCTTCGATGACTTTGGTGACAACAGGATCAGGCGCAATCACATCAGACAGGATCGGGATCAGCTTGTGGCGAAAGCCCATCATACGGCCATCGCGGACGTCCAGATCGACGCGGCTGACGAACTTACCGGTTGAACCCGACGCGACAATGATAGTCTCGCCAATCAGTACGGGTTCAGGCAGCGCATCATGCGTGTGACCAGACAGGATCACATCGATCCCTGTCACTTTACCCGCCATCTTTTTATCTACGTCAAAGCCATTGTGGCTAAGGCAAACAACCAGCTCAGCCCCCTTCGCACGGACTTCATCGACCATTTCCTGCATACGCTCATCACGAATACCGAATGAATACTCTGGGAACATCCAGCCAGGGTTCGCGATTGGCATATATGGGAAGGCTTGGCCGATAACGGCAATCTTCACGCCGCCACGCTCAAAGAACTTATAGGGAGGGAACAAATCCGTTGGTTCGTCCCACTCAGCGTCAAAAATGTTCTGGCCAAGCGCGGCGAAAGGCAAGCCTTCGACGATTTCATTGACGCGATCAGAGCCGAGCGTGAATTCCCAGTGGAACGTCATCGCGTCAGGCTTTAGCGCATTCATCACATTGACCATATCTTGGCCTTGGGATTGATAACATGTGTAGCTGCCGTGCCATGTGTCGCCTCCGTCCAATAGCAATGCATCAGGGCGATCGGCACGGATAGAATTGATTACGGTCGCCACGCGATCCATGCCACCGATGTTGCCGTACCCTTTGGCAAGCGAAGCAAAATCATCATAGGTCAGCGCATAAGCAGAGTGACTGCCATCATCGATTCCATAAAGCTTGCGGAAATCGCTACCGGTCACATGGGGAACAGCACCTTTGTTCGACCCAACACCGATGTTGACTGACGGTTCACGAAAGTAATGCGGCACCAACTGTGCGTGGATGTCGGTGATGTGGATCAAAGACACATTGCCGAACGTATCAAACTCCAGCAACTTGTCTTGCGTAAGGCTTTGCTGCGCGCCCAGACGTGCCCAATTTCCGAAAGCAGAGGCCCCGTAAAGCGCGGACGCGGCCATTGAAACTTGTAGAAAATCGCGGCGAGAGATCATGGGTGAAATCTTTCAATCTAGCTGCACACATATGCGCATATTTGAATGGGTTGAGTGCGAAAAACCCCACCAACCATCAGGTTAGCGGGGTGCTTTAGCTTGTTTAGTTGCGGACCGAAGGACCTTCGACGCTTAGGCCATTGCCACGGCTTGCGACATACATTTCCAAAGCAACAAACTCTTTGCTGCCGGGCTTGTAAGTTTCAGCGCGCGTATCACGAACGCAGCCCTTAAAGCGAGAATGCACACCATTCAGCTTGGCGTTTTTCAGACGGTACGTTGGGAAACCGTTGATCTGACCTTGGCTAAGGTGATCCGCGCGGATCATCAAACCGTAGCTGTCCTCGTGGCAATTAGCACAGCTAAGTTCAAGCTGACCCGTGCGGGCATAATACAGCTCTTTGCCCATTTCCCACGTGGATTGCGCAGGACCGTCAGTTGCGACATTCACAGGCATGCCACGAGACACAGATGAAAGCGCTGCTTCCATGTTGATCGCAGCCCCCTTGTCATAGCCCCAAGCTTTGGCACCCATCTGGTTTTCACGGCAATCGTTCATCTGCATTTGCAGAGTACGCACTTCACCAGCGGCTTCGTTCCACTTGGGATAGGTCGCTTTCACGCCCGCCATGGAATCGATGTCGTCATGGCAAGACTGGCATGACTTGCCCTCTGACCCATCTACTTTGGCCCATGTTTCCATGCCCTTTTCCACAAAAATCATGCCTGGATTGTCGAAATCGTCCAATTGCATGGCTTGCGTTTCGTCAGACCGGAAATGCCAACCTGACATCACCTCATCTAGCGCGTCAGACAAATGCGCAGGCGCCGCAGTTTTGGTGACCATCGAAATGTCCTCGTTGAGAACCATCGTGTCATCATCCGCATCAGCATATGCAAACGTCGGAGCCAGCAAAACTACCGCAACTGCCGTCATTGCTTTAATGTTCATATCATTTCCTCCCTAGCAGGTCCTTGCCACATTGAAAGATGCGACAAAGGATCCTGAGTATCGCGTGCTGACCTTAGCCAATCGCAATTTTTTTGCTTTGATCGTAGACGTCACCATCATCATCATACCAAGTGAATTTGAACTCGCCCGCTTCTGGGACAATTGCTTCAAATTGGATGTATGGGTTTGTTGAGATCGCGGGCTCTAAAGTTGCGTCAATTACGCTTTCGCCGTTAAATTCAACGGTAAAACGATTGATGATCGAACGCGGGATCTTGTTGCCCTCTTTGTCTTTACGCTGGCCAGATTCCATCTTGTGGCTGATCAGGGTCTTGATTGTGATCGCCTCACCGGCTGCTGCCGTTTTAGGGACCTTGACGCGGGGTTTTACACCAGATGCCATAATTTCAAACTCCTAGATTAGCCGCCGCAGCCGCCGATTGTTACTTTTACAGCCTGTGATGCACGCGCAAAGGTGCCGTCAGCCATTTTAGCGATCGCAACAACATCCTGTGTTCCCGCAAGGCGGATACGTGTGGATGCGGATTGCTCCGCTGCAAGCGGTCCAAAGTTGAACGTCGCGACATCAGGCGTCGGGTTTCCGGTCGCCAAAACCATAATCGAAACTGCGCCCGGTGCGTCAACTGAAACTGGAACAGTATTCCCGTTTTCCGCAATTTCTGGCGCTGTCAATGTCAGGCCTGTATCGGCCATATCAGCGCCGCCCGTGAAAGATGCAATCGCATCATCCGCCGCCGCACTTACCTGAAATGGAAGGACCGTCAGTGCAACCGCACCAAGCCCCAACGCCAAGGTATCTCTACGTGAGAATTCCATGTTTATCTCCTTTATACGTCTCTTATTCATCTTTGAGTGTCGAAAGAAACGCGATTACGTCTTCTATCTGTTCACCGCTCAACAACGGATCGAGCGGGCCTCCAGCCGCTTTACCTGTGTAGCCGTTACCGGGGCGCAAGAAGCCATCAACCTTATAATAGGCTGGCATCATCGTGCCCTCGAATGTCATTTTTGAGTTGGCAAGGATACCACGAAGCTCTGCTTCGGACCAACGATCCGCTGCACCATCAAGTGCAGGACCAATTTCACCCTGAAACGGGATATCCGCGAGCGCGCCAATTTGATGACATGCAACGCAGTTCCCAATTTTCTTTGAGCCCGCAATTTTAGCGCCCATTGCCGCATCGCCAGCTTTGCCCGTCAACGACATGGCTACTGCACCATCTTCGTCAAACGCAACATCTGCTGGTGCAACCATCTCTGCCCAGCCTGCGCTGCTCAGAGCGATGACACCTGCGACACTTGCTGCCGCGAGTTTATTTAAAGTGTTCATAGTCCCTCCCGTCGTAACCATGGCGTGCATGACTGCATTTCAAATGGTTTCGGTATACCGTAGTTCACAGAGCCGTGAAAATGCAACATCAAATTCATTAAACTGAATAGATGATTTTGTGCAGCATTGTTTCAGTCAGTGCTGCCATCGTTACGTTCCTGAATGCGACGCGCGTGATAGCGCTGAAAATCCTCAACGTTATCAGACGCGTACAGCTTTTCATTTACCCACGTGAACATATCCATCGTTGTGCCCACACCAAATGCACCTGGCATGATCGCAACCGCTGCGCGCGGTGTCGATGCGCCCTCTTCTACAACTTCGGGCAGGAACATCATCGCAGGCGTAAACAGAATCCCCCATTTGCGCGCCATCTCTTTTTCACTCAGCGTCTCGCCATCGAAATCTGTAACTTCGACATCGCCGTACAGGTTTAGCTGCACCACAAAATAGTTCCCATTGATGTAGTCACTCACCTTGGCTTGCGAAAAGACCTCCTTGTGCATCTTGGTGCAATAGATGCAACCACGTTGCTCAAAGATAACCATCAGGCGCTTGCCCTCGCCATTGGCTTCCTCCAGATCTTCGCGCAGATCCTTAAAGGTTTCGCGCATCCAATCGGCCTTGTGCAGGCCATCATCGCCTAAAGTTGCAGCACCCAGAGGTAGCGCAAGCGCGCCCAATACAAATCCAAGAAGCGTCCGTCGCAAAATCATCTTAACTTCCTCTCTTTTAGCCAAGCGCCGTTAGCGCTGGAAACCAGCGGATCATCGCGTCCGCTATCAAATTTACACTGCCCGTCGCGATCAGTATCGCAAACACGATCAGCATCACGCCCATTAGTTTTTCAACATGGCCCAAATATTTGCGATTACGCGCCATCCACCCAAGGAACGGTTTTGCGACCAAGGCCGCCACCACAAAAGGCGCGGTCATCCCGAAACCATAGACCAACAATAACAAACCGCCTCGCCAGATATCGCCCATGCCAGAGGCAATCATCAGGATCGAGGCCAACGCAGGCCCAACGCAGGGCGTCCAGCCGAAGCCAAACGCAAGGCCCATAATATAAGCCCCAATCAGCGTTGTAGGTTCTGCGGTGCTTTCAATCTTGGCTTCACGGTACAAGATTGAAATGCGCACAATGCCCAAAAAATGCAGACCAAAGATGAACAGAATAGCAGCCGCCACATAACTAAGCGGCCCCAACCATTGCCCAAAAGCCTGCCCAATCGCCGTCGCGCCCATACCAAGCAGCACAAAAATTGTGCTGACGCCAAACGCAAACATCACCGCCGACACAACCAAACGCCGCTGAGCACCCGGTGCAATTTCGCCGTCCCCGCGCAATTCAGACATCGAAATGCCCGCCATGTAGCAAAGGTAAAAGGGCACCATCGGCAAAATGCAGGGCGTGAAGAACGACAAAAGCCCCGCAAACGCGGCACCTGCGAAGGAGATATCCAACATAACGGTTTCCTTGTGTTATTCACATATTCAAATTAAGTATTGCTTTAGTAAAGGGTCAATCGGGATTAATATGCGCCACCTCTTTTCAAAAATTGCGCTCGCGGGCGCGTTTGCGTTGACCACAGCGACATCCGCATTTGCGGTGCAGTTGATCATGGTTGACCAAAAAGGCTGCCATTACTGCGAAGCATGGATGGACGAAATCGGTCCCGCCTACCCTAAAACCGCCGAGGGAAAGTTCGCACCTCTCGAAACACGTGACATTTCCAAAGGCGCGCCAGCGAGTGCAACATTCGCACGCCGTGTAAATTTCACCCCGACATTTATTTTGATGGCCGATGGCGCAGAGATCGCGCGGATCGAAGGTTATCCGGGCGAAGATTTCTTCTGGCCCCTCCTCACGCAACTTTTAGAAAAAAACACATCGTTCGACGCAGATGCGAATTGATCTGATGGTAATAGGTTTATAATCATGGGCTTACCCGTACTAGACGTCGATATGGGCGAAGAGGAACTGGATAAGGTTCTGGCCAACGCGCAGACCGCCTCGGCCTTTTTGAAAGCGATCAGCCACGAAGGTCGTTTGATGATCTTGTGCCATTTGGTAAGCGGCGAAAAATCAGTAACCGAGTTGGAAGAATTGCTTGCCGCGCGACAAGCGGCGGTGTCCCAACAGCTGTCTCGCTTGCGGCTTGAAGGTCTTGTGATCCCGCGCCGGGATGGCAAAACGATCTATTACAAACTTGCAGATGATCGTCCCAAGAAAATGCTTGAAACGGTTTACGAACTGTTTTGCAAAGACGACTAAACCGCCAACGCGCGTAACATTCAGATATCTGGGAGGTGTTCGAATGGAATTTTTATCATCTGATACGACATTGGTCGCACTCTTTGGTGCCTTGGGTGGAATCGCCCTTGGCCTCGCCGCACGTTTGGGCCGCTTTTGCACCCTTGGCGCGATTGAAGACGCGCTATACGGCGGCTCAACAGAGCGCTTGCGCATGTGGTTTTGGGCCATCGGCATTGCAGTCCTTGGAACGTTCACCTTGCTTGGTTTCGGCGTTTTTGAAGCAACCGAATCCTTTTATCTGTCACGTCCCTTTTCTCTTGTAGCCAGTGTACTCGGGGGCCTTACGTTCGGCTACGGTATGGCGCTTGCAGGAAACTGCGGGTTCGGCGCAATCGCCCGTCTTGGCGGTGGTGATTTGCGATCCTTCGTCATTATCCTCGTCATGGGCATTACCAGTTATTCAGTCTTGTCTGGTCCCTTTGCAATGATCCGGGTTTGGGCATTCCCTTCCGGTCAAGCCGTTGAAAATCCCGCTGGGATCGCCCATGGCCTTAGCACCCTAACAGGTCTGTCACCGATCTATATTGGCCTCGCTGTTGGCATTCTGATTTGTCTTGCTGCACTTTTACGTGGCCCGTTAACATCTGCCCCTAAGTCTTTGTTCTGGGCGACGATTGTCGGTCTCGCAATTGTCAGCGGTTGGGCTGGTAGCGCATGGATCGCACATACAGGTTTTGACGACGTCTCTGTCATTTCTCACACCTTCTCCGCCCCAATCGGTGAGACCATTCTTTACACAATGCTGTCCTCTGGGATCGGCCTGAGCTTTGGAGTGGGCTCTGTTGCGGGTGTCTGGATCGGTGCGTTCATCGGCAGCCTGATCAAAGGTCATTTCCGCTGGGAAGCCTGTGAAGACCCTCGCGAATTGCGCCGCCAAATTCTTGGTGCAGTCCTCATGGGCATCGGTGCTATTATCGCAACGGGCTGCACGATCGGCCAAGGCATAAGCGCGTTCAGCCTACTCAGCTACAGCGCACCAGTAACGCTTTTAGCGATCTTTGCAGGATGCGCTTTGGGTCTAAAGCAATTGATCGAAGGCTTCACGTTTCTATCAAAGAACCGCGTTTAACCCCACTCCTGCAAACGCGCCACGTACCGTGCGAGCGTGTCAATTTCTAGGTTCACAGCATCGCCCACTTTGGCATCGCCCCACGTCGTCGCGACCTTGGTATGGGGAATAAAGTTGATCCCGAAATCCGTGCCATTCACTTCGTTCACAGTTAAGGACGTGCCGTTCAGAGCAACCGATCCTTTAGAGGCGATGAACTTGGCTAAGGTGTCAGGCGCGCGCAGGGTCACACGCGTGCTATCTCCCTCGTCTTCCATTGCGATGATTTCAGTAACTCCATCCACATGGCCCGACACGATATGACCGCCCAACTCGTCCCCAACCTTCAGCGCGCGCTCAAGGTTTAGGCGACGCCCATCGGGCCAGTTCGTCGACCCAATATTTGTTTTGCTCACGCTCTCAGCGCTAATCTCTACGTCAAACCAATCAGGCCCCAACTCGATCACCGTTAAGCAAACGCCGTCACACGCAATCGACGCCCCGATATCAATGCCAGATGTCACGTATTTCGTCCCAATGCGCGCGCGTAGATCACCGCGCTGCTGGGTTTCGCGTACCTCGCCAATATCAGTGATAATACCAGTAAACATCTGCGTCACTCCTACAGGGTCGGTAAAAAATAGGGGAACTAAAGGCTACATTTTGCCTTAATATTTCCCAATATTC
>NZ_JABBAM010000150.1:0-1856 GCF_018607965.1 Planktotalea sp. | reverse complement strand
ATTCGATGTCCTTGTTGAAGAACGTGGTGTTACTGATATTGTTCTCTATGGCGATACACGTCCGGTCCATGCACAAGCCGTCGCGCGCGCGAATGCGCTCGGCCTGCGGGTTCACGTCTTTGAAGAAGGCTATATGCGCCCCTTTTGGATCAGCTATGAACGCGGTGGATCCATTGGCAATTCACGCTTGAAGGACACGACGGTCGCGCAAATGCAAACCGCGCTTGAGCGCTCCGACATGGAAGCACCCATGCCCCCAAGCCATTGGGGCGACATGCGCCAGCACGTGTTTTACGGAGCACTTTATCATTGGTTTGTGATGTTTCGAAACGGTGACTATCGTAATTTCAAAACCCACCGCGACCTGCCTGTTATCAAAGAATTCCAGCTATACGTGAAGCGCTTGTTGCTAATGCCTTTTCAAGGGATAGAGCGGCGCATCGCAACGTGGCGTATCCGCAATTGTGGTTTTCCCTATCATCTCGCACTTTTGCAACTAGAGCATGACAGCTCGTTTCAAATGCATTCGCCTTTTGACACTATGACGGATTTTTTTGAATTCGTGATACAAGAATTCGCTAAAGGCTCTGCGCAACATCATCACCTTGTTTTCAAAGCGCATCCTCTGGAAGATGGTCGCGTTCCTGTGCGCCGTTCCCTGAAAGACTTGGCCGAAAAATACGGTATTTCAAAGCGTGTTCACTATGTGCGCGGCGGCAAGCTTGCGCGCCTTTTGAATGATGCCCGCACCGCGATTATGGTGAATTCAACCGCTGGCCAACAGGTTTTGTGGCGCGGCATTCCATTGAAAACATTCGGAAGCGCAGTTTATTCAAAGCCTGAATTCGTCTCAAGCCAGCCCTTAGCAGACTTTTTCGCTGCCGCTGAACGCCCAGATAACCGCGCATACAAAGATTTTCGGCGTTATCTATTGGAAACCACTCAAGTACCTGGCGGCTTTTACTCCACAAGTGGACGCCGTAAATTAATGCGCCACGTCGTCGATATGATGCTTTCAGACGAGGATCCTTATGACGCTTTACGATCCGGCACCGCGGCACCAAGGCAACAGTTGCGCGTCGTGAACTGATCAACACACCTTCAGACGCTAGCTTTTTGTTTTGGATTCCCATAGGTCAAGAAAAAAGGGCCGTTAGAGACCGAGGCAGAGTAAACCGAGGCAGAGTAAGAGGTCGAGGAGACCGAGCAGTGAAATCCTATACATCCAGATGGGCAAAATCCGCCTGCCTGCTTGCTAGCTGCTGTGCCGATGGTCTCTTCCTGTGGTTTGCCGCGCGTTGGTCCAAATAAAAAAGAAATCTACGAAGGCTCTGTACAGCGTTCAAGCGATGCATTTGTGGTTGCGGTCAATGACCTCGTGACACGTGCTACCTCTGTCGTGCCCAGCTTAGGCTTTTCCACATCGTTCCAAAATGCAGGCCAAATCGGATCGGATACAATCCGACCCGGCGATACGCTTGGTCTGACGATCTGGGAAAACGTCGATGACGGTCTTTTGGCCGGCGAAACGTCTAACTCCACTTTGCTGGAGGAAGTGCAGGTTGATGGAGCCGGCTTCATTTTCGTGCCCTACGCAGGTCGCATACGCGCAGCGGGTAATTCCCCTGACGCCATTCGCCGCACAATTACGCGCAAGCTTGAAGAACAAACACCAGATCCACAGGTCCAAGTCCGTCGCCTCGCGGGTGATGGCGCGACTGTTTCATTGGTTGGTGCCATTGGCGGTCAGGGCGTCTACCCGATTGAACGTCCCACACGCACCCTCTAAGCCATGCTCGCGCGTGCTGGCGGTATCGCGATTGAACCCGAAATTGCTCAAATCACTGTGATCCGCG
>NZ_JABBAM010000050.1 GCF_018607965.1 Planktotalea sp. | reverse complement strand
GTTATGAGTCCTGACCCTAGCGAAACCGACACTTTTTCAAAATTTATTTTCAAAAAGGTGCTTTTGCACGAAATCTATGGGTCGCCCCGCCATCAGGATGCTTCACGCGCAGTTCTTCCGAATGCAGCATCAAGCGCGAATGATCTGTTAAATCAGCACCCTTGGCATAGAATGGATCACCCAGGATCGGGTGTCCAAGCGACAACATATGAACCCGCAATTGATGCGAACGCCCTGTCTTTGGCGTTAGCTTTACACGCGTTTCATTCTCGCCATAACGCGCCACACGCCAATCGGTTTGTGCCGCTTTGCCCGTCTCATGGCACACCATCTGAAGCGGCCGGTTTTCCCAATCCACAATCAATGGCAGATCAACCGTGCCTGTCTTCGGTTCCAAAATTCCAGCAACCTTCGCCACATAGGTCTTTTGCGTCATGCGCTTTTCAAATTGCAGCCCCAAGTGGCGCTGCGCATGGCGTGTCAAAGCAAATATCATCACGCCAGACGTATCGCGATCCAAACGATGCACCAAAAGACCCTGCGGAAACACCGCCTGCACACGCGCAATCAAGCAATCAGCGAGGTGTTCGCCCTTGCCCGGCACGGACAGCAAACCAGCAGGTTTATTCACGATCAGAATTTCATGATCATCGTGCAGAATATCCAAAGGATCCTGCGGCGGGTTATAATCAGAACTCATGTGCGGCGCATTTGGCGTATCATCGAGGTCGTGTAGATGATCAGCGCCAGCCAGATCAACAGGAACGCAATGGCGCGCGCGCGGCCAAAGGGTTCATCGAACACGAAGACCGCGATTAAGAAAATCATCGTCGGCGCGATGTATTGCAGAATGCCAATCGTCGACAGGCGCAGCAGTTTTGCACTGTTTGCGTAGATCATCAAAGGGACCGCCGTGATTACTCCACAGCCAAGCAACAACCATGTGTTGGTGCTAAGTGTCAGCTCAAAGTGAGACGTCCCGTTCGTTCCAAGGTACGCGGCATAGGCCAACGCGAAGGGAAGCAATATTAACACCTCAAGCAAGAAGCCCTGATTGGGTCCAATCGGCAATTGCTTTTTGCCCAGCGCATAAAAGCCCCAAGTCAACATCATGCCAAGCGCAGCCCAAGGTAGGCCACCTCCATCCACGACCAAAACAACAACTGCAGTTGCCGCCAAAGCAATGGCAACCAATTGCGCTCTGCTCAGTTTTTCACCAAGAAACAAAGCACCTAGGGCAATACTGAAAAGCGGGTTCATGTAATAGCCAAGCGCTGCTTCCATCGCATACCCAGAGGTAACAGCCCAAACATAGATGCCCCAATTGAGCGACACCAACGCAGCTGTCACGCAGGCCATCCCCAGCATGCGCGGCGAACGCAACGCTGTCAGAACATCCTTGGTACGCCGCAAAATCAACAGAACAACAACCGCGATTGGGATTGACCAAATAACGCGATGCGCAATGATTTCTGCAGGCGGGATGTGGGAGAGATGCTTGATGTACAGCGGCAAAAACCCCCACAACAGATAGGCTGTCAGAGCAAATGCAAGGCCGCGTGGCGTATCAACATTGGGGCGTTGTGTCATACATCAGCAGTGGACCGACAACGCGCCAAGTTCAAGCCCCTAGCGCGTCCCGCAAGGTGCGTGATGTCACGCACCCCCCCCTATACTTTAACGCGCTCGGACTTAGGATCATAAAACGGTTTGGACGACACTTCCGCCTTCACGCGCGTGCCTGCCACATCAACCTCAAAGCTCGATCCCAGCACATTGGCAAGTGTCTCGCCCTTACACGGAATGTAGCCCATGCCCATCGCCGCACCCTCATGGTGGCCATATGCGCCAGAGGTCAGATAGCTGACGATTTCACCGTCTCGCAACACAGGTTCCGCATGATACAAAAGCGGTTCAGGATCACTCAGCTTGAACTGCAACAAACGCATATCCAGACCGTTCTCTTGCTTGTCCAAAATCGCCTCGCGCCCAATGTAGTCCGCTTTGTCCTTCTTCACCGCAAAGCCTAAGCCCGCTTCCATCACATGATCTTCTGACGTGATATCATGCCCGAAATGGCGGAACCCTTTTTCTATGCGGCACGTGTCCATCATGTGCATTCCACATAGTTTCACACCCATGTCCTGACCCGCGCTATAAAGCGTTTCGAACACATGGCCCGCCATATCGGCAGAGGCATAAATCTCCCAACCCAGCTCACCCACATAAGTCACGCGGTGCGCGCGGGCGAGGCCCATGCCGATCTCGATCTCTTGCGCCGTGCCGAACGGATTAACCGCATTGGTAAAGTCATTTGGCGACACAGCCTGCAACAAATCACGTGCCTTTGGGCCCATGATCGCCAGCACACCTTCGCCTGCGGTCACATCCGTGATCACCACATTGAAATCACCAACATTGCGGCGCATCCATGTTTCGTCTGCAAGGCGCGTCGCGGCAGGGGTCACCACCAAATAAGCTGTCTCAGAGAGGCGCGTGACAGTCACATCCGACTCAATCCCGCCGCGACTATTCAGGAATTGCGTATAGACGATCTTGCCGTTTGGAACGGAGTAGTCACCACCCCCGACGTAGTTCAAATACGCCTCTGCATCACGCCCTTCGACGCGGGTTTTACCAAAGGACGACATATCATACATGCCAACGCCCGTGCGCACGGCCATATGTTCATCGCGCACGTTGTCGAAGAAATTCTGACGCTGCCAGCTATATTTGTATGCGCGCTCTTGGCCCTCTCGCGCGAACCAGTTGGCCCGTTCCCAACCTGCGATCTCGCCCATAACAGCACCCTTGTCCAAAAGCTGCGCATGGAACGGGGTACGGCGCACACCGCGCGCAGTTTTCTTTTGCAAATAGGGGAAGTGATCAGCATAGAGCAGACCAAGCGTTTCTTTTGAACGCTCAAATAGATAGGTTTTGTTGCCTTGAAACGGCTGCATACGGGAAATGTCCACATCACCCAGATCGAAAGGTTTATCGCCCTCGTCCATCCACTGCACCAGTGCCGAACCCGCGCCACCAGCAGATTGAATCCCGATAGAGTTGAAGCCACACGCGACCCAGAAATTATCCATCTCAGGCGCAAGGCCAAGGTGGTAGGCATCATCAGGCGTGAAACTTTCGGGGCCATTGAAGAACGTATGAATCCCCGCTTCAGCAAGCATCGGCATACGATTAACGGCATTCTCTAAGATCGGTTCAAAGTGGTTGAAATCTTCGGGCAGTTGGTCGAATTCAAAGTCCTTGGGGATGTCTAAAGTCCACGGCTTGGACACAGGTTCGAACGCGCCCAAAAGCATCTTGCCAGCGTCTTCTTTATAATACGCGCACTCATCAGGGACGCGCAGCACAGGCATTTGCGTCAGGCCCGGAATGGCCTCGGTCACGATGTAGAAATGTTCGCACGCATGCAGCGGGATGTTCACGCCAGCCATACGACCGATAGAGTGTCCCCACATGCCGCCACAGTTTACAACGTGCTCAGCGTCTATCGTGCCCGTCTCGCCGTTCTTATCTTCCCACGTGACACCCGTCGCCCGCCGGCCCTCTTTCAGGATATCTGTGACCAGATATCCCTCTTTCACCAGCGCCCCGTTCTGGCGCGCGCCCTTTGCTAGCGCATGTGCAATGTTGGACGGATCACCCTGCCCGTCTAGCGGCAGATAAACACCACCAACCACACCGTCGATGTTCAAATGTTCGTACTTGGCCTTCACTTCGGCGGGCGAAATCGCTTCGGCTTCTACACCAAAGGACCGCGCCATCGCGGCGTGGCGATTGATCTCTTCAAGGCGTTCTTCGGTCAGTGCAACGGTGATTGACCCACAGCGTTTAAAGCCTGTTTCAACACCCGTTTCAGCCGTCAGATTACCGTATAATTCCTGGCTATACTTCGCCAGCTTTGTCATATTCTTTGTCGCACGCAGCTGCGCGATAAGGCCAGCTGCGTGCCATGTTGTTCCTGATGTCAATTGTTTTCGTTCCAGCAACACCACGTCCTTCCACCCAAGTTTGGCAAGGTGGTACGCAACAGAGCATCCAATGATGCCGCCGCCAATAATGACGACGCGGGCTTTTTCAGGAAGAGACATCAGCGTGGTTCCTTTAAACGATTGTATGCCCAGCAGCGCGCAGGCGCTTGGCTATTTCAGCGATATGTGCGGGTCCAACTTCACAGCAGCCACCGACAAGTGTGGCCCCTTGTTCGATCCACTCCATGACGTGATCCGCATAGACGTCTGGTGTAAAATCCTGACGTTGAGACAGCGCATCGACGGTAGGGCGGTCTTTTAGAAAATCGTTAGTGATCTGGGTAAAGCCGTTGGCGTAGGCACCGTATGGCAGACCCGCTTTGGCGATTTCAGCCAAGGCCGCAGGAATCGCTTCGGGTGCAGAACAGTTGGCCAAAGCCGCGACTGCGCCCATGTCAGCAGCGATTTGTACCGCCTCTTGAACGGACTCACCAGAGCGCAGTTTCGTGCCGTCCTCATCATCCACAGAAAACGCACACCAGATCGGAGCGCCCGCAGACTTCGCGCCTTCAATAATGCAGCGCGTGTGCTGCAATGAAACAACTGTTTCACAGAACACCAGATCAACGTTTCCTTTAAAGCCACGCGCGACCTCTGCATAAAGCGGGACGGCAATATCAGCTGTAGGATGCGCATCGGGGCGATAGCTTGCGCCCAGTGGTCCGATGCTACCTGCGATGCGTCCAGCGCCTGCTCGGCCATCTTGAGCCTCTTTCAGCGCCATCGCATGAAGCGTTGCAAATTGATCTTCGATCCCGAAAGGGGCAAGGCGATCACGGTGAATTGCATATGTGTTCAGCGTCGCAATAGTAGAGCCAGCAGCAAAGAAATCGCAGTGGACCTCGGACACTAAACCGGGCTTATCCATCATCACTTGTGTGGACCAAAGCGGCGTCGGGCGATCCCCTGCACGGTGCACAAGTTCTTGGCCCATGCCACCATCAAGAAGCGTAATTTCAGTCATCAGATCGGTCCTGTTAATAAGAATATCGTCAAGGCAGCCGCATAGCACCAGTCCACCGCAACACAACCGCTTATGTACCAGCCAAAGAACGGTGTGCCGTGGCCACAATGTTTCATCAAATCCCAGACGCCATGGTCAAAGATGCCGGCGATAATCAGCCAAGGTGTGGTGAACAGACCCATGAACCCAACAAGGGCTAGACAGAGTGAGATCCAAAGCTCTAGCGAGAAATGGTTCCCACTGCGCCAAGCAGCCGCGGGATAGGTAAAGAGCATCGCAATCAAGAAGAAGACTGCAATGCCCCAGATCAAAGCGTAAGGCAGGGCGAAATGACTGACAGGAATGCAAAGCACGTAGAGCGTTGCAGCCGCTTTGAGCGCCATGAAGCGTTTCGATAGCAGGCTGTCGTGCCAGTCAATATCACTGTGCGCGTGCGTCACGCACGTAGCCTTTTGTTCGCAGGATCCCACATCGGTTGATCTTCTTGAACGGTCACGCCGTAACGTGCGCCAAAGATCTCAACTTCCAGTTTCGTGCCTGCTTCAAGCAGATCCGCACGTAACATGCCCAGCGCGATGTTCTTACCTGTGCGATAGCCCATTGCAGAAGACGTGACTTCGCCAACGACCTCTGCGCCGTTCCAGATCGTGGACATATAAGGCGCATCAAAGACGCAGGCGTCATCAATCGTAAGCGTGACAAAACCCTTCTTGCGACCTGCTTGCTTTTCGCTCAGCAAGGCTGCTTTGCCAGGGAAGTCTTGCGGCTTGTCAAACTTGATGAAACGCTCATGACCACCTTCAAGAAGCGTGTAATCCGTGGACAGATCACCCTTCCAAGCGCGGTAGCCTTTTTCGATGCGCATAGAGTTCAAAGCATACATTCCGAAGGGTTTCGCGCCCGCGCCAATTACAGCATCATAAAGCGCTGGCATTTGGGCGTTCTCCACGTGAATTTCCCAACCGAGTTCACCTGCAAAACTCACACGGTTCAGCGCGCATGGTTTGCCCGCGACAGTTGCCGCTTTGTGGGTCAGCCAGCCTGTCGAAAGGTCAGCGTCAGTGCCAATCGCCTCGAAGAGGTCACGGGATTGGGGGCCTGTCACGATGAGCGTGGAAAACTCTGTTGTGTGATCCGTCAGGGTCAGACCCGCAGGCAGGTTTTTGTTCAGAACCTCAAAATCATGCCATTGCGCAAGCGCCGCAGTGATCAACGTGAACTGATCCTCGCCGTGACGCATCACAGACATCTCTGTCAGGATACGACCGCGACTGTCTGCAAAATAGGCTAGGTTCATGCGACCGATTTTCGGAAGTGCGCCTGCGATCAGTGTGCGTAGATATTCAGCGGCACCTTCACCCGATAGATTGAAGCGAGAGAAGCCCGGCAGATCGAGAACACCAACGCCATCGCGCACGGCTTCGACTTCTTCCTTGATGCGCTGCTCCCAAGGACCAGAACGTGTCCATGTTTGCGTGCTTTCTTCGGACGTATCGTCACCGTCTTTGGCAAACCAATTCGCGCGTTCCCAACCGTTAAAGACACCCATCTGCCCGCCAAGTTCGCGGATTTTGCCGTCCACAGGGGACAGTTTTTTGTCGCGACCCGCAGGCCACTCATGATGCGGGAAGTGCATTGCGTATTCATGACCATAGGTTTCCATGGCTTTGGCATAGCAATGATCGTGATCTGTATAGTCGGTATAGCGACGTGGATCACAGGCCCACATGTCATCTTCGGTTTCACCATGCATGATCCATTCAGACAGCACCTTACCAGCGCCGCCCCCTTGGGCGATGCCGAAGGTAAAGGAATGACCCTCGAACGCATTTGGGCAACCCGGCATGGGACCAATCATCGGAAGGCCATCGGGCGCATATGGGATAGGACCGTTGATATTGCGTTCTATCCCACCCTCACCAAGCAAAGGAACACGTTCCATCGCGTCTGTGATCTGGTATTCAATCCGGTCCAGATCGTCTGGATACAATTGGAATGAAAAATCTTCGGGCATAGGATCTTCGGGTGTTACCCAATGCGCCTTACAATTGCGCTCATAGGGTCCAAGATTCAGGCCGTTCTTATCCTGACGCAAATAATAACTGATATCCACATCGCGCACCAACGGCAGC
This sequence comes from Planktotalea sp., assembly GCF_018607965.1. GTDB lineage: Bacteria > Pseudomonadota > Alphaproteobacteria > Rhodobacterales > Rhodobacteraceae > Planktotalea. The sequence goes on along the minus strand of NZ_JABBAM010000050.1, from coordinate 20,067 downwards.
TTGTGGCCCTTTTCCTTGGTCCATGCTTCCAGCTCTGGCAGCTGGCCCGTCAGGAAGTACTGATGGGACATGACAACCATCGGAACCGTGCGTCCGCCATGCGGTTTGAACATCTCGCCCACACGTTGCGCATAATAGCCCGCGCAGTTCACAACTTTCTCACAGCGAATGTCGCCCTTATCGGTTTTCACAATCCATTCATCACCTTCACGATCAATGCCCGTCACAGGACAGAAACGTTCGATCCGACCACCCGCATCGCGCGCACCTTTGGCAAGCGCTTGCGTCAACTGAGCGGGATCAATATCACCGTCCAGTGGATCCCACAGACCACCTGTCAAATCGTGGGTTTCCATAAAGGGATGCAAGTCCTGCATCTCTTTCGGGGTCATGATGTCCATTTGTAGACCTTGATATCGGCCCATGCCTGCGACACGCTCAAATTCCTGCATTCGCTCTTTGGAGTGAGCAAGGCGGATAGACCCTGTCACGTGGTAATTCATCGGATAATCAACGTCTTCGCCTAGCGTGCGATACATCTTGGCGCCGTAGCGCTGCATGTTCATCACGGCCCAAGAACCAGCAAAATTAGGAACGTTGCCCGCGGCGTGCCATGTGGAACCCGCTGTTAATTCGTTCTTTTCAAGCAGCACGCAGTCTTTCCAACCCGCTTTGGCCAGATGATAGAGCGTTGATGTGCCGACGACACCGCCGCCGATAATGACCACACGGGCCGTAGTTGGAAAATCAGACATGTTCGCTCCCTAGTTTTCGTTTTGCGGGCATGGTGTCCGCGATTTTGTAGACCGCGCATTTGTGTGCGCTGAAAATAATTGGTGTTGGAAAGGATGGCGCAACTCTCATGGCGCGCTCACAGTTTGCGCTATCCCTAAGAGTGCGCCGTAAATTATAAAGCAAACCGCCATCGCGCGTCTGAACCAGACGTTGAACACAGCGCCAAGTGCTGCGCGCCCTAGTCCCGCGTCCAGCGCTGTAAAGCCACAATAGCTGAGGGTTGTTAGGACGAGAGCAGTTGGCATGATGACCGCCATTTGATCCCGTATCGGAACATTCGGCTGTACGAATTGCGAGAATGCCGCAAGGTAGCCCGCCACGCTTTTGGGATTGATCACCGCGATCACAAATGCGCGACCATAGATGCTACCTTTGCTGGATTTAAGTGTGGGCGCGGGCTTGCCTGCGTTCATCAAGCCTTTGATGCCCAGCCAAATCAACCAAGCTGCCCCAATATATTTTGCAATCATGAACCCTGTTTCAGACGCCGCGATCAAGGCCGTGACGCCCAACGCAGATAGGATCAAGAAAGCCGTTGCTTGCGTCAAAATCGCAGCCACGCCCAATAATGCTCGCACGAATCCCAGCTGCATGCTGTTCGAGATACAATTCACAGCGTTCGGGCCAGGTGTTATAACGAAAGCTACCCAGAATACCGCAAAAACGCTCCATGCTTCAAAGCTCATCTGCGCGGACTCAATACACTGGCGGTGCGATAACCCAAATCGCAACAGCAGGGTGTTCATAGGGATTCGCCCAACGGTAGGACACACCTTTGATACGGAAACTATCGCCCGCATTCACGGTAAACGCCTGTCCCCCGATCACCAGATCCAGTTTGCCTGACACAAGGTATCCGACCTCTTGCGTGGGCCGTGTCACGGCGTCATCCATCTGCGCACCTGGATCGAAAGTGGAATGCACCATTTCGAAATCATCGGTTAGATCAGGGGAGAGCAATTCTTCAACCAACCCCGCCGCTTTTGACCCAATGGGTCGACGCGCAGGCGCGCGCACAATGACACCCGCCTCTGTCGCGGGCGTTTGCGCTTGGCCAAAAAGGATCGATACCGGAACACCAAGCGCTTTGGCGATTTGTTTCAAGTCGCTTACAGACGGCTCTGACAGATCGCGTTCAACCTGACTTAACCAACCGACCGAGCGGTTCAATGCCTCTGACAAGTCGCTTAGCGTAATACTACGCGATTTGCGAAGCGCGCGAAGATCCGCACCAAGACTTTTGGTTTTAGTAACGTCAGATTGGATCATCTTGTTTGGCGGCTTTCGTGAAAATTGGTTCGTAATTTTCACCAAGCCTGATGTTGCATGAAAAATCAAAGCAATTTTTCACACACCTGCTCTTTTATCAAACCTAGGGGACTGCCGCAAAGACGAGATCAAGCAATGCGCCCAAATGGTCAGCATCATCGTGCGAGAACGCGCCAAGCTGATCGCTGTCAATGTCGAGCACACCCAGCAAGCGCCCTTTTGCGTTGCTCACAGGGATAACAAGCTCTGAACGGGTTGAACTGGCGCAGGCGATATGGCCCTCAAAAGCTTCGACATCCGCAACCAATTGGGTTTTATTTTCACGGGCAGCAGCACCGCAGACGCCCCGCGAAAACGGAATGATCAAACAGCCATGACCGCCCTGATAGGGTCCGATTTTCAAAATGTTAGGGTCTGTCACGCGGTAGAACCCCGTCCAATCAAAACGGTCATCGCTATGATGCACTTCGCACACAAACGTCGCCATCAAAGCGATCTCATTTGTTTCACCCTCCGTCAGGGAACTGAGGGTATTTCTGAGGTCTATATAGTTCATTTGTTTCATCGCGCTCACCGAATAGTAACGAATTGCTTTTAGCTGTGTCTTTAGATTTTCTAGAACAGGCAAGATACAGATGAAAATGACTAGCGAAATTACAAGTGATCTTCAGATCATCACAGTCTTGGAAAAGAGGATTGATGGAGTGGCGGCCATCCAATTCAAAAACGATGTGCGCGAACTAACAGCAGAGGGTGATACTGCGGCCATTCTAGACCTTTCCAACGTAGATTTCGTCGACTCAAGCGGGCTTGGCGCTATCGTTGCGGCGATGAAACTTCTGGGGACAGACCGCCCTTTGCACTTAGCCGGTTTAACGCCAATCGTATCCAAAGTATTCGCACTTACCCGAATGGAGCGTGTCTTCAAAATCTTCAAGACCCCTTTAGAAGCCTTAAAGACCAACGAGGCTAAAAGTGCCTGAAGGCGCTTCTGTAGATCGCGTGCACTCGTTTTCTGGGCTTCACCGCACGCCATCTATTTGCCTTACATTTCCGGCAACCCAAAATGCTGTTCGCAGCGCTTTGGCTTCCATTACGCCATCCTTGCGCACTCTTTGTGCGGATGAGGCAATGGTTGGGACTGCGGAACTTGTCCTTGCAGAGGCCACCAACAACATTGTGGAACACGCCTATGTTGAAGTCGACGATGGCACCATTACGCTGTCGTGCTTCAAGGAACCTGGTCGAATCGGCTTTGTGATCAAAGATCGAGGTAAAAATTTTCCCAATTACGAAATCCCCCCCAAAAAGAACCATGATCTTAACGCGGAACCCAACGCGCTTCCTGAGGGCGGTTTTGGTTGGGGTTTGATCCGCGATCTAACAACATCGCTCGAGTACCGTCGAATAAACGGGCAGAGCATTCTGCGATTTTCCATTCCAAGCACAACACCTTAGGTTTTGTGACGTCAACACCAGTTCAATTAAGAGTCCCGCAAGTTCGTTTTTGACTCGCCCGTCCAAATTTCCCTCTTAGGCTGTAAAGTTCCGGAACTTACCAGCGATACCCCCAAAGATAGGGAGTTCCGTCCAAAAAATGCCCCATTCTCTCCCAAAACCGGCCCATTTCTTCAGTCAAATACGGTCATGTAGCTGCATATAGCTTCATCCGGCGCTGCGTGTTTAATGCCCCCACCCAGTACGCAGCGCCGGGAACCTTCTTCTCCATACCCCTAAGACGATTGGCAAAGTTTGAAAGCCAACCTAAGGTCAGACTCACCATTTGATGTGAGGTTATATGCGCGATTTTCATTTCCCTGGAAGATCCGAGGTTTTTGCAACCAATGGAATGTGCGCCACTTCACACCCAATCGGTGCAAACGTTGCGATTGATATCCTCAAACGCGGTGGAACAGCTATGGATGCCGCCATCGCTGGGGCCTTGGTTCTTGGAATTTGTGAACCCCAAATGACGGGAATTGGCGGTGATCTTTTCGCGCTTGTTTCTCCAGCTGGTTCGAATGCAATCCACGCCTATAATGGATCCGGACGAGCCCCCGCAGCTGCAAACGCGCAAAATTTGCGCACTGCCAATCATCACACTGTACCTTTGCAGGGTGCAGACGCCGTGACAATCCCAACCGCGATCCACGCGTTTGCTGCGATGAGTGAAAAATGGGGTAAACTTGGGCTTGATGCGCTGGTTGCTCCCACGATTCACTATGCGCAAGAGGGTGTCCCAGTCGCACCGCGCGTTGCGTTTGATTGGATCGAAGCGGCGGGCATGCTGCAAGGCTCTGCAAAAGAACACTACCTTATCAAAGGCAAAATTCCGAAAGCCGGTGAGATTTTTCGCGCCCCCGGTCAGGCGGAGGTTCTGAAACGCGTTGCAAAGGACGGAATCAAAGCCTTCTACGAGGGCGAAATTGCTGACGACATGTTAAATGCGCTTCAAAAACTTGGCGGAGTGCACACAAAAGAGGACTTCGCGTCCGTGTCATCCGACGAAACCGTGCCTGTCAGCGGGATCTACAAAGGAACCGAACTGTTTGAGCATCCGCCAAACGGCCAAGGCGCAACTGCGATTTTAATGCTCAACATACTCAAGCATTTTGACGTTTCGGCGATGGATCCATTCGGCACTCAGAGAGCCCATATCGAAGCAGAAGCCGCAAAGCTTGCCTATGATGCGCGCAATCGTTTTCTTGCGGATCCGGATCACACGAGCCGTCTGGCGCATATGCTTTCAAGTGACACCGCATCCCAGCTTGCTGGTTTAATAGATCCAAAGCGCGCCATGACCGCCGCTGCGCCAATAAGCGAGGCTGTTCACAAAGACACGATTTATATCACAACGGTTGATCGCGATGGCATGTCTGTTTCGTTGATATACTCAATTTTTCATGGTTTCGGTTCTGGTATCGCATCTGAAAAATTCGGAATTTTGCTACAAAACCGCGGGGCTGGATTTACGTTAGAGCAAGGCCATCCGAACGAGTTAGCAGGTGGAAAACGCCCAATGCACACAATTATTCCTGGCATACTTTCTGAAAACGGAACGCCCGTGATGCCATTTGGTGTAATGGGTGGGGCCTATCAACCAAATGGGCACGCGAGATTTGTTTCGAACTTGCAAGATTTTGGCATGGATGCCCAAAGCGCCATCGATGCGCCGCGCGCTTTTGCGGATGGTGGTATTTTGAAAGTCGAGAAAGGCTATTCAGATAAGATCCGCGCCGAACTGGCCGACCTAGGGCATACCGTCGAAATTCCAAACGGTCCAATCGGTGGCGCACAATCCATTCGCATTGGCACTGAGGGCGTTTTGATCGGCGCATCAGATCCCAGAAAAGACGGATGTGCGCTTGGTTACTAAGTGATCTAGTTCAGCTGAAAATGCAGTGGATACGTTCCGTCCTTGATCGGACCAAACAGGTCTTCAATATCGGGGTGGTCCACCGGTTCACCTGAATAGTCCGCGATCAAATTCTGCTCTGACACATAGGCGACATAGTAACTTTGATCATTCTCGGCGAGCAAATGATAATAAGGCTGCTCACGCTTTGGGCGGCTTTCCTCAGGGATCGCATCATACCATTCTTCGGTATTGTTGAACGTAGGATCGACGTCAAAAACCACGCCGCGGAACGGGTGCTTTTTGTGTCGGACAACTTGCCCAAGGTGATATTTTGCGTGTGCGGTCATCATTGCATTGCAGCCCTTACATTTGGTTAGTACCCAAATCAAGGGTGACTTGTCCAATTTTTGGACCAATTTTCAGGGAAACAGTCTGTGGGCCTTTTTATAACAGTGTTGGAAATCGTCGCACCCGTGTTCATACTGGCGTTAGTCGGGTTCACGTGGGTGAAGCTGGGGTTTGAGTACCGCGTCGCATTCGTGACCCGCCTTGCCATGACGCTTGCAGCGCCATGTTTGATGTTCACCGCGTTGATGAAAACAGAGATTGAGCCCACTTCGCTCACTGCACTTTCTTTAGCCAGTTTGGTGACCTATGCGTCCGTCACACTGGTCTTTGCAATTGGCATGAAAATCATAGGGTTAGAACAACGTACCTATCTTGTTGCCTTGGTTTTTGGCAATACAGGCAACCTTGGGTTACCACTGGCATTGTTCGCGTTTGGCCCTGAGGGTCTTAGCTATGCATTGGTCGTTTTTGCCGTCATGGCAGTGCTTTCGTTTACGTTTGGCATATGGGTTGTATCAGGAGGTGGCAGCATTGTGACCGCGCTAAAGGAACCTCTTGTTGGGGCGACTTTGCTTGGTGCATTGTTCCTATGGCAAGGCTGGGAAACACCATATTTTCTGACCAACGCGCTTGAGTTGATTGGGCAAATGCTGATTCCCATGATGTTGATCACGCTTGGTGTTGCGGTTGCTCGGTTGGTGCCCGGACGCATAGGTCAGGCAATCGTCCTATCGATCCTCAAAATCGTGGTGTGCAGCGCTATCGCATTTGGGATCGCTCACGTCTTTGGCTTGAACGACGTCGCGCGTGCTGTTCTTATTGTTCAAATCGCCACCCCTGTTGCGGTAACATCCTATCTGTTGGCCGAGAAATACGGGAGCGACGCGGACGCGGTTGCTGGTCTGGTCGTTGTGTCGACCACGATGTCCGTTGCTGCAATACCGCTCTTACTGGCGTTTCTGCTTTAGGTTGCCGTCATCAAGCGAAAGTCATTTCTCATTCGTGCGATTTACGCTAATATGCTATAAAATATAAAAAACGATTTTGAGGCATAGCAGATGAAAAAATTCATTCGCGCTCTGGTGGTTCTTAGCTTGGTCGCATCGTGCGGCGGAGGCGGCAGTAAATCGTCCGCCCCCCGTGATTTAGATAACGCCTGCAGCATCGCAAAGCAGCGTCCCGAATACATGAGCGCCTTTCGCAAAACAGAGCGAAAATGGGGCGTGCCTGTGCATGTTCAAATGGCGGCCATGTATCAGGAAAGCAAGTTTATCGGTGATGCGCGCACCCCCGTGAAATATACGCTTGGTGTGCTTCCTATGGGTCGGCAAAGTTCTGCGTTTGGCTATGCGCAAGCGCTTGATGCGACATGGGATGAGTACAAAAAAGATCAGAACCGCCGGTCCGCGCGCCGTGACAAAATCAGCGATGCGTCCGATTTTATGGGCTGGTACATGAACTTGACACGCGACCGTAACGGCATCGCGTTAAGCGACGCGACAAATCAATATTTAGCCTATCACGAGGGCCATAGCGGTTATAAGCGCGGCACATTCTACGGTAAAAGTTGGCTGATGCGCGTAGCGTCTGAAGTCGGACAACGTTCGCAAAACTATCGCAGCCAGCTTAGCAGATGTCGGCGCGCCTAAGGCGCCGGCACTGTTTTAGCGATCAGAGCCTTGAGGGATCGCAAGATCCACATTGAACAGCCCGTCACTCATGCGCGCGTTTTTGTCCAACTCACCCAAGATAACCGTTGTGCGGCTGCCCGCGTCATCATTGATAACCCATTGGCGTAGCTCAACCGGTTTGTCTGTGAAGACAAGTTGGATATTGCCGTATTCGGGATGTTCAGGATTTTGCGCAGTGACGGTCGTCGATTTATCATCAGCGGTGTGACCAACAACCATTTTCGCACGCGAAAGGTTTACGTTCTTGGCAAGAATAGTCGACAAAGGTGTACGCGCCAAAGGATAGCTTTCGGGCGGTTCATTAGTTTTCGGATCGTGGATCACAACGGTGCCACCGCTGGCCAAAACCAGTGCTTTTTCAGGTGGATTGTATTCAAACCGAATACGCCCAGGGCGCTTGATGAAAATCGTGCCTGTCGAGATCGTGCCGTCATCGTTTATCTGCGTGAACGCGCCTTTTGCAGTGCGCAATTCGTTCAAGTACTTTGAAAGCGTGTTCAAAGAAATCTTGTCAGCAGCGGCAGGCATTGCGGTGGCCAGCACAATCGCGGCGGCGGGGAGGAGGTTCAAAATTTTCATAACATTCACATAACCATTCTGAACCGCAGGTAACACCCCACGCCCTCCTCACAAGAAGGAGAGCGGCGATTGCTTGCTTCTATTGTGCTTCAGGGATCAAAATTTCACGTTTGCCAACATGGTTCGCTGGCGAAACAAGGCCTTGATCTTCCATTTGCTCAACCAAACGCGCGGCCTTGTTGTAGCCAATCGCGAGTTTACGCTGAATGTAGGATGTCGAACACTTGCGATCTTTCGCGACAATCGCGACCGCCGTGTCGTACAACGCATCTTCGCCATCCGTGTTGCCACCAAGGCCAAGAACCGTGTCGATGCTGCTGGCTGCATCATCGGATGGGCCCTCAACAACGCCACTCATGTAGTTTGGCGGACCGAACTGCTTGAGGTGGTTCACAATTTCTTCGACTTCTTCGTCGGAAACGAACGGACCATGGCAACGCGTGATCTTTGCGCCACCCGCCATAAAAAGCATGTCGCCCATACCAAGCAGTTGTTCGGCACCCATTTCACCAAGAATGGTGCGGCTGTCAATTTTTGACGTCACTTGGAACGAAATACGCGTTGGGAAGTTGGCTTTGATCGTACCAGTGATAACGTCAACAGACGGACGCTGTGTCGCCATGATCAAGTGGATACCAGAGGCACGCGCCATCTGCGCGAGGCGCTGAATGCAGGCTTCGATCTCTTTGCCCGCAACCATCATTAGGTCGGCCATTTCGTCCACAACAACGACGATATAGGGCATTTTTTCTGGCTGCGTCTCTTCTGTTTCAAAGATCGGCTCGCCCGTTTCATCATCAAAACCGGTCTGAACTGTACGCGAGAACATTTCGTTCTTGCCCAGCGCATCCGCGACGCGAGAGTTATAACCGTCAATGTTACGAACGCCCATTTTGGACATCTTGCGATAACGCTCTTCCATTTCGCCAACGGTCCATTTCAAGGCAACAACCGCCTTCTTTGGGTCTGTTACAACGGGCGACAACAGATGCGGAATGCCATCGTAAACCGAAAGTTCCAACATCTTTGGGTCGATCATAATCAGGCGGCATTCTTCAGGCGTTAGCTTGTAAAGCAACGACAGGATCATCGTGTTGATCGCCACCGATTTACCAGAGCCCGTCGTACCCGCAATCAACAGGTGGGGCATCTTGGCGAGGTTGGCCACGACAGGATCACCACCAATATCTTTACCTAGGGCAAGCGGTAGTTTCTGTTGACCATCACCGAAATCACGGCTGGATAGAATTTCGCGAAGCACCACTTTCTCGCGGTGTTCATTAGGAAGTTCGATACCAATCACGGAACGACCGGGCACAGTAGAAACACGTGCGGACAACGCAGACATGGAACGCGCAATGTCGTCGGACAAACCGATAACACGGGACGCTTTGAGACCCGGCGCTGGTTCAAGTTCGTACATGGTTACAACTGGGCCAGGGCGCACCGCTAGAATTTCGCCTTTTACGCCATAATCGTCCAAAACGGCCTCAAGCATACGCGCGTTTTCTTCGAGTGATTCATCACTGAGATGATGACGCTGCACTTCGATCGGGCTTTCCAGAAGGTTGAGCGGCGGCAACTCAAACGCGCTTGCGCTATCAGCAAATTTCAGCGTCGGTTGCGCCTCTGCCTTTGCGCGCGAAGACGGCTTTACCACCTTACGGGCCGGATGCTGAACCACGCTTTTGGGTTCTGGCATTGGCGCGATAGCGTCTGCAACAGGCGCATAAGAGGCCATTGTAATTTCATCAACCTGCGGAGTGCTTTCGAAACTTGGCGCATCAGAAAGTTCAGAATGTGGCAGATATTCCGTTGGCATCGCATCGAGCGCCATCGGGGATGGCTGATGAACAGGTTCAGGAATGACTTCAGTCGGCATTCTCACCATTGGTTCTTGGGGAACTGGCTGTTCCAAGGGTGGTTGCGTTTGGAAGGATGCACTTAGAAACGCTGGCGCTTGCGGCACTGGTTCGGACAAAATGGTGTCTGCAACAGGTTCGATGCGCGCAGAACTGAAGGCAAGAGCGCCCTCACTGGTCGCCATTTCCATCACGGGTTCTGAAACCAAACGCGCACTCATGGGGGGTTCGACGCGCACTTTTGGCTGCGCCGTATCAACCACGAGCGGTGTTGGACCGCGCCCACGGATTTTTGCTGCAGGCATCGAAATCGGCTGCTGCGCTACGGGGCTGTGGCGTGCACGGCTTTTGATAACGTCTGAAATTTTGCTTTTGATGCGATCATCGGTTGGCATTTCAGCATAAGCCGTTTGCAGGTGCTCAACCAACTCAGGTTCTGGCATCGGCTCTGAGCGCTTGATTAGCGACGGCATCAACGCACGAAGACCTGTCTTTTCTTTTTCTGGCGCGGGTTCTGGTTCTGCATAAACGGGCTCAATCACAGGCTCTGTTGCAGCGTGACTCATACGGGGCTCTTCGGCCAAACGACGGGCTGCACGGGCCTCATCCTCAATGCGCAATGCTTCACGACGCTCAGCTTGACGTGCTTGCATATTGCCAGCAGCATTCACAGCGCCTTTGGCACCACGGCCAATGTAGCGCATCGCCAAAGCATAGGTCACAACGACGCCAATCGCGAGGAAACGCGCGCTTTCTTTCAGCTCGTAACGTGTCGCGCCCAGAACAAAGCCAAGCATAATGACTGTCGCAATTGCCAAGAAAAACGCGACCAATTTAAGACCAAACGCAGCGCTGAACGGCAAGAACGTCAAAAACGCGCCAAGCACTGTGTCACCAAAAAGACCGCCCAAACCAAACGTGTGGGACCAATTTGCACCGGGAACCAGCGATGACGCATAAACGGCGCAAATAACGACAGCGATGGGAAGGAAAATCAAACGGCTCAGCGCGCGATCAGCACCAAAATGAAAAATGAAACGTGCACCCCAAGCGAAAGCTGTCACAGGAATCACCCATGCGGCTTTGCCAACGATCATGAACAAAGGTGCCGCAATCGACGCGCCCATTTGGCCAAGCATGTTTTGAACAGGGGCATCCGTTGCGGACAACCAACTGGGATCGGTCGGCGTATAAGAGCCGACGACCATCGCAGCCAAAATGCCAAAGACAATCAGCGCTGCGCCAATCATTTCCTTGCCACGCTTTTCAATCATGGCCTGCATGTTGCTATCCAAAAGTGGATCCCGACCCCGTGCTTGATATGCCATCCCGTTCCTCGTTTTTATGCGAATAGGCAGTCGCGGATTTTGACTAACCCGAGCTGCATTTCGTCTTTTGGAGCCACCATGGCGACCCGAATATATTCTTTGCCAGGATTGCCCTGACGCGTGTCTTTGCTCAGATATTCGCCTGGAAGAACGCGTACGCCCGTCTCTTTCCAAAGCTTCAATGCTGCGTCTTCACCGTTCTCGACAGGCAGCCACAAGAAGAACCCTGCGTCTGGTCCCCGGTAACCTTGAACGTTGGCGAAAATTTCATCCGCAATGCGGTACTTTTCTTGATAGAGCGCGCGGTTCTCTTCCACGTGCGCCTCGTCAGCCCATGCTTTCTCAGCAACCTTTTGCAGAGGAAGCGGTAAAGGCGCGCCTGAGTATTCGCGCAGCTGCTTGATGCGTTTGATGCTTTCGGGGCCACCTGCGACGAAACCTGATCGTAGGCCCGGCAGGTTTGAACGCTTTGAGAGCGAATGAAACACAACAACGCGTTCAGGATCAGCGCCCATGTCCTGCGCGACCTTCAAGGCACCAGCGGGTGGCGCGTCGCGATAGATCTCGGAGTAGCACTCATCCGCGAAAATCTGGAAATCATACTGCTCGCCCAGCGCGATGAGGTCGCGCCAGAAGTCCTCTGTCGCGATCGAACCCTGCGGATTTGAGGGAGAGCACATATAGGCAATGCTCGTGCGTTTCAGCACATCTTCAGAGACGCTGTTGAAGTCAGGCAAGTGACCAGACGCCGCTGTCGCATTTACGAAAACTGGTTCCGCATCGACTGAAATCGTAGCGATCATGTAAACTTGGTAGAACGGGTTCGGCATCAAAATGGCTGGCTGTTCACCATTCTTCGTCTCAGGACACAGCGCCATGCCAGCGTTATACAGCCCTTCGCGCGTGCCATTCAGCGCCATCACTTGCGTTGCGGCATCGACGTCAGCTCCGAAGCGACGTTTCAACCAATCGGCAATTGCGCTACGCAATTCAGGTGCCCCGTCGTTCGGAGGATAGCGATTAAAACCCGCAACATTTTCAGCGATTACATCGGAAACCCAGTCAGGAAAGGCATGTTTCGGCTCGCCAATAGTCATATGCACCACATCACCACCCGGTGTGTGTGGATCCAATAGCGTGCGCAAACGCGGGAAAGCGTAAGCCGGAAGGTTCGAAAACCGCTCGGGAAACATATTTGACTGCCTCAGTTTCGGGATCGTTTTCGCCCCGTTACAATTAAAGTAACCTAAGCGCGTGCCTCGCGTCCAACAAAAAGCGCATGATTCAGAAAGACTTGTGGCATTTAAGCCAGCGCCGCCTCTGCCGCAGCGCCCAAGCGGAGCAAGCGTTCTTCCTGCATTGGCAAGGTTGTCAGTGTAATTCCACAGCTTGGTGCGCCTGTTGGAAGCGTCAGCGCGCAACTGCCCATCAAGTTTCCTATGCGTGTATTGCGCAACGCTTTCAGGTTGCGTTCAACATAATATGCTTCATCTGCCGCCAGATCAGCGATCTTTGGCGGCATGATTGCACAGCTGGGTGTGAGAACGGCATCGTATCCTGCAATTCGCGCGTCCCAAATGGCGCGCAGCTTGTGCAGGGTTTCCCATGCAGCCACGTAATCGGGTGCAGAGAAATCCGCGCCTGCACGAAAACGGCCCAAGACCTGCGCGAACATCACATCTGGGTTGGCTTCGATCACACCACGCCACATTCCATACGCCTCGCCCGGGAAAAGGGGACCCGCATGCGAAATTGCTTCAATGATTTCTGGCGCTTCGATCAGAGTGATCTTGGCACCCGCTGCTTTCAAGCGATCAACAGCTCCATTGAACGCAGCAAGCGGTTGGTCTTCTACATCATCCAGCGCCAAAGTGGTGAGCACTGCAAAATGAGTGCCCTCTAGGGTCGCACCACGTAGATCGGGGCCATTGGTGCCCTCCAAAATACCCAACGCGAGGGCTGCATCCTCTACCGTGCGCGCCAAGGGGCCGACAGTGTCGAAACTTTTCACCAATGGCACAACACCGCTCAACGAGATGCGACCAGACGTTGTTTTCAACCCGACAAGATCGTTCCAAACGGACGGGACACGCACCGAGCCACCCGTGTCAGAACCTATCGCAAGAGGAGCAATGTTGTAGGCAACAGACGCCGCAGCGCCCGATGAAGATCCGCCCGAAACGGCATCGGCGTCGTGCACACAAGGGGATGTTTCAGTGATCGGGTTATAGCCAAGCCCGGAAAACGCCAATTCGCTCATGTGGGTTTTGCCGATGCACACCGTTCCCATCGACGTCGCGACGCGCAAAACTTTGGCGTCTGTCGTAGGCACGCGATCTTTTAGCAAAGCGGTGCCTGCCTCGGTCGCGATACCAGCCGTATCAAACAGGTCTTTCCAACTGACAGGCACACCGTCCAAAGGCGACAAGCGCTGCCCAGATTTCGCGCGTGCGCTTGCTGCTTTCGCCTCTGCCTTTGCACGATCCGAAGTGAGGCGCGCGTAAATACGATGGCTCAAGGGATGATCAGCGGCGGCCTTAAGATAGACGTCGGCTAGATCGATCGGATCAATCTCACCCACATCAATTCCACGCCCCAGCGCAGCCGCGCTCATTTTCAGCCAAACTTGCATCGCATTTCTCCCTTTAGAGTGACGGTAGCGGCACGAAGGCGCATGGACAATCCTGCGCGCACATCCATATTGAAACTCATGGAATTTGATAGCGATCTGATCATCATTGGTGGCGGCCTAAACGGCCCAGCTTTGGCCCTTGCCGCGGCGCAGGGCGGGCTGACCAGCACCGTCATTGACGCGCTGCCTTTGGCAAGCCGTAAGACACCAGATTTCGATGGGCGCTCCTATGCGTTGGCCCTTACCTCGCAGCGTTTGCTGAACGCGATTGGTGTTTGGGACAGTGTCGCAAATGACGCGCAGCCGATGCTTGAAATCAAGGTGACGGACGGACGATCTGGCGAAGGCCCCTCGCCGTTCTTCATGCACTTTGATCATGCAGAAATCGAAGAAGGGCCGATGGGCTATTTGGTTGAAGACCGCCACCTGCGTCGCGCCTTCGTTGAGGCCATGCAAGCACAGCCCTTGATCACCCTGCGCCATGAAGAGAAGGTCGTCGCGCAAGAAACTAATCTGAACGGTGCGTCTGTCACTTTGGCATCAGGGGAGGTTCTGAACGGGCGTATTCTAGTTGGTTCGGATGGTCGTCGCAGCGGCACGGCGGAGCGCGCCAAGATCAAGCGCACGGGTTGGAACTATGGCCAAACCGCTCTTGTTTGCGCGGTGGAACACGAAAAGCCCCACAGCGGCATCGCACATCAGTTCTTTATGCCTTCTGGTCCTTTGGCGATCCTGCCGTTGACTGGCAATCGTTCTTCAATTGTCTGGAGCGAAACTGAGGCTAACGCCCAGCGCATCACTGCAATGAATGACACGGATTATCTGGAAGCGCTGCGCCCCGCCTTTGGGGACTTCCTAGGCGACATCAAACTGACGGGCGCGCGCTTTACCTATCCTTTGAACCTGACAATCGCGAACAGCTTTATCGCAGAACGCCTGGCGCTAATTGGGGACGCTGCGCATGGCGTTCACCCAATCGCAGGTCAGGGATTGAATGCGGGTTTGCGCGATGTTGCTGCACTGACCGAAGTACTGATCTTGGCTGCGCGACGCGGTGAGGATATCGCATCATCCTTGGTGCTGGAGCGCTATCAACAGTGGCGCCGCTTTGACACAGCGACACTGGCTGTCGCGACAGATGCATTTAACAAACTTTTCTCAAACGATAACCCTCTGTTACGGATGGGCCGTGATCTGGGAATGGGTGTTATTAATTCGGTTCCCAGCCTGCGCCGCACATTCATTCGTGAAGCAGCAGGCCTGACGGGTGATCTACCCAAACTGATGACAGGTCGCGCGCTTTAATCGAGCTTGCGCGCCTCATCTAGCAACATCACAGGGATGCCATTGCGAATTGGAAAGGCCAGACCGGCCTTCTTTGAAATCAATTCCTGCGCAGTCGCATCATATTCAAGCCGCCCATGGGTATGCGGGCAAATCAGCGCCTCTAACATGTGGGGATCAAAGCTGGGTGCGTTTGCGTCAGCATTCATTGCATCATTTCCTCTGCATCGCCGCCGCGCAGAAAATACTCGATCAGCGTGGCCAATGTTTCGCGACGCGTGGATAGGCTGGGCGCTTCTAACAGCGCTTGTTTATCTTCAGGTTCAAAGTCGAGCATCATGGACAGTGAGTTCACCAGCAGCTCGTCATCTGCCTCTTTCAAGGTTTCCCAATCCGCAGAAAGGTCGCGGACCGTGAAGTATTTTGACAACAGATTGAGGAACGCATCGCGATCATATTTAACGTCATTCTCAGAACTTTCGCGATCTTGCTCAAAACCGTCCCAATTCACTTCAACGCGGCGATATGGCTGGAAACCATCGACTTCACCGATCAAACGGAATCGCGAAACACCCCCCAAAGTGACCATGTAACGCCCTTCTTCGGTTTCGGAGAACTGCGTAATGCGCCCTGCACAGCCAATGGCATGCAGCCCTTTTTCATCACCAGTTCGACCTGGATTAGGCTGGATCATCGCAATCATCCGGTCTTGGGTTTTCAATGCATCATCAATCATCGCAAGATAGCGCGGTTCAAAGATATGCAACGGCAAGCGCGAACGCGGCAAAAGCAGCGCGCCGGGCAGAGGAAAGGCCGGGAGGATATCCGGCAGGTCACCAATTTTTATCATATCCATTGAACTAGCTCGCGTGCGCGATCAGGCAAATATCAATGAGCTAAGTTTACGTCGCCCATTCAAAACAATGGGGTCTTCTGGCTTGAGCGCATCGAAAACAGTGAACAATTGCGTCTTGGCCGCACCGTCATTCCATTCGCGATCACGTTTGAAAATTTCAAGCAATGCATCGACCGCGTCTTGTGTTTGGGCGTTGGCATTCAAGGCAACCGCCAGATCAAAGCGCGCTTGCATATCATCTGGGTTCGCCTCAACCGCAGCCGTCAATTCGACCAAAGGCCCTGCCTGTTCCGCCTGACGCGCCAGCGCCAATTGTGCAAATGCCGCCTCGATCAAAACATCCTCAGAAATTTCAGCGGGGACACCGTTCAAAACCGCCTCTGCCTGATCCGCTTCATTCATCGCCAAATGTGAACGCGCAAGACCGGCGTAGGCCGCAACGCACTGATCATCTTCTTCTAGGATCGCCGCAAAGGTCTGGGCTGCATCGCTTGCGTCACCCTCGTCCAGCATCGTTTCAGCCGCTTCAATTGCGTCGTTCAAACCACCCGACGCATCGCCGCCACCAGCCTCGATACAACGATCCACGAACGCCTTAATTTCAGACGGCGGTACAGCGCCTTGAAAGCCGTCAATCGGCTGACCTTTGTAGAACGCAAACACGGCTGGGATCGATTGAACCTGCATCTGACCCGCAATCATCTGGTTTTCGTCCACATTGACCTTTGCCATCTTCACAGCGCCATTGGCCGCCGCAACTTCGGCCTCCAAAGCAGGGCCAAGTGTCTTGCAGGGACCACACCAAGGGGCCCAAAAATCGACGATAACAGGCACAAGATCAGAGGCCTCTACGACATCCTTCATAAACGTGCTTTCATCAACGTCCTTGATCAGATCGTCAGCGTTTCCAGTTGCCGCAGTGCCCGTGCCCAGTTCAATCATTGTCATGCGTCCTGTAAATTCGAATTATTGTGTAGATGGCCCACTGGCCCTTTGTTTGCAAGGGTTGGCCAGATTACAAATCAAACGTCGCAAAGACCGGCGCGTGATCTGACGGCTTTTCCCACCCCCTCGCATCGCGCATAACACGGGATGAATGCGCAGATGCAGCAATATCGCCCGTCGCCCATACGTGATCCAAACGACGGCCCTTGTCGGCACCATCCCAATCCTTCGCGCGGTAGGACCACCAGCTGTAAAGCTTGCCCTCTGGGATATCATTGCGCGTTACATCGTGCCAATCACCTGCTTGCATCACATCTTTGAAATGCGCGACCTCAATCGGCGTATGACTAACGATCTTAAGCAGTTTCTTGTGATCCCAAACATCGTCCTCACGCGGCGCGATGTTTAGATCCCCCACAAGAATGCTCTTTTCAGGCTTGTTCGCTTTGAACCAATCGCGCATCTCTGTGAGGTAATCGAGCTTTTGGCCAAACTTCTCGTTCTTTTCACGGTCCGCCACATCGCCACCCGCAGGAACGTAGAAATTGTGGATCGTCACGCCGTTTTCTAGCTGTCCCGCGATATGGCGTGCATGTCCAAGGCTAGCAAAATCCTCCGCAGCGACCTCTTTGATCGGCAGTTTTGATAGGATCGCAACGCCGTTGTAACCTTTCTGTCCGCGCGCAACCATGTGGGTGTAGCCAAGTGCGGCGAACCCTTCCAATGGAATCAACTCAACAGGCGATTTGCATTCTTGCAAGCACAGCACATCAGGCGCTTCCTCTTCCAGAAGCTTGCACACGATCGGCTCGCGCAGGCGCACAGAGTTGATGTTCCAAGTGGCGAGGGTAAAGCTCATGGCGCGTCCTTTGAATGAAGATCGCGCCAAAGTATCCTAGATGCCGTTCGGCGCAAGCAGCACTTTGCCAGACCGCTCGCCCGCCCACGTATAGCGCGCGGCTTCCGCAATATCATCAAGCGTGAATATACGATCAATCGGCGCGTTCAACGTGCCCATCGCAACGGCCTTGGTCAGCGCGGCGTAGGTCGCCATCCGCTCTTCCTTGCTGGCGCGCTCAAACCAATTGACCAACCAAAAGCCACGCACGCGTACGTCGCGGAAGATTATCGCGCCCGCTTGCATCGACGCCGCTTCATTGGACATCGCACCGTAATTCATAATCGTTCCGCCGACCTCTAGACTTTCACCCAAGCGTCCAAACGTTTCACCCGCAACAGCGTCCAAGGCCAGCTTCATCTTTGCTCCACCAGTCGCCTGTTTCACGCGCATCACAAGATCAGGACCATCGACCAAAACGACATCCGCGCCTTGATCCAACAAGCCCTGAACCGCGCTTTCACGACGCACGACACAAACCGTCTTAACACCCATGCCTTTAGCCAGTTGCACAACATAAGTGCCCACGGCCGAGTTCGCAGCACTCTGAATGACCCAATCGCCCTCAGTCAATTCTACAAAATCCGTCAACAACAGCTGCGCCGTCGCAGGGTTCACCATCATCATAGACAGCTGATCCACATCACCCTCAGGCATCGCAACAAACGCCCCCGCCGACGCAACGACTTCACTGCGCCATGTGCCAACACCCGCGGGCAGCAACACAAGTTGTCCGACTGATAAACCACGCGCCTCACCGCTGATCTCGGTAATGCGCCCAATCCCCTCGTTCCCCGCAATCGCAGGCAAGGGCGGACGTACACCGTAGTTTCCAGCCACTTGGATCAAGTCTGATGGATTAATAGGGGAGCGCAACACATCCGCTCGCGCCTGCCCCGTTTCCAAAACGACGCGTGTAACCTCTTCAACCTGCAAAACCTTAGTGGGATCACCAAACTCGGAATAGACAACTTGCTTTACAGTATCAGACATCACGCACTCTCCTTTAACGCTTTTAAAACAACATGCCTGTCACGGCCCCACAAGGTAACCCCAAGGGCCGCAACGTCACACTTCGTCTTTCCAAATAAACTTCGGGGGAATCGTCCGTCAGGGCGATGGGGGCTGGCCCCCACACACCTCAATCATAGGCGACAATTTCATATTCAATCTCATTTTCATCAGAAAAGTAAAACCGCTCACCTGGCTCGTAATCTTGATGCGAATGCGGATCATACCCTTCAGCGCGGACCGCCGCTTCAATAGACGCTAGATCACCTACGACAATCCCCACGTGATTCAACTGCCCGCAAGTTGCATAATCAGATTTCACACCATCTTTAGTTTCACGCGGCTCATATAACGCGAGGTGGTCAGTCTCTGACCCCACATGGATCGAATGCCCGTTGCCATTTAGCGCAGGCCCCGTCCAACGGGTTTTCTATCCAAAGACGCACGTTAACCAAGCCGCCGTTTTCGCAGCATCTGCAACTGTGATATTCGCATGTTCTAGTCTGGCCATCTGATCTCTCCTTTTGTCTTGATTCCCTTCTTTGTAATTTCTAAAGTTAACTTTAGATCAAGAGGTTTATCATGCGATCCCCAGAACTTTCTATTGGTCAAATGGCAACGCGAACTGGCCTCGCTGTCTCCGCAATCCGATTCTACGAAACCGAAGGTTTGATCACCGCAAATCGCAACAGAGGTGGACATCGGCGTTTTGCTCGCGCCCAAATCAGACGTGTTTCGTTCATATTGATCGCGCAGCAATTTGGTCTAACACTGCCTCAGATCAAAACGGTATTCAGCGAATTACCCGACAATCGAACACCAACCGCTAAAGACTGGGCTGCAATTTCGAAAGATCTTCGCACACACCTCGACACACGCATCAGAGATCTCGAACGTATGCGCGACAGTCTTGATGGATGTATCGGGTGCAGCTGTCTCTCGCTCGACGCATGTGCGCTTTATAACAAAGACGACAAGCAGGCCAAACGAGGGACCGGCCCTGTGATTTCACTGCAAGGCAAGGTCTAGACAAAAAAAGACCTGGGGCTAAGCCCGGGCCAGTCCAACAGGGAGGGTGCATACCAAACCCGGATATGCGCGGGAAACCTGTTCTTACTTATACACGTGAATACGTCAGCAATATGTTAACTAGATCACTAAAATTCCGAATTCACGGCAATTTAACGATCACGAGACCAATCGGTACCCGC
>NZ_JABBAM010000145.1 GCF_018607965.1 Planktotalea sp. | reverse complement strand
ACCTGTCCCGTGACCGTGCAGAGCAGCGCCCAGAGCGTTTCTCCGTTGGCGACAAGGTTGATGTTCGCATCACGAACGTCGACGCGAAGACACGTCGCTTGGGTGTGTCCGTTAAGGCGCGCGAGATTGCAGAAGAAAAAGAAGCGGTACAGCAGTACGGTTCCTCTGACTCTGGTGCATCCTTGGGCGATATCCTTGGCGCAGCTTTGAAGTCTGACGACGAGTAAGCGTTAACGCTTTAGAAATTAGAAAGGCCCCGAGGGAGTTATCCTTCGGGGCCTTTTTACGTTTGATGGGAAGGGCGACTACGCGGCCACAAGGCCCCCAGAAAGCCCTGCGCGAATACTCGTATTTTTGTTGACAGTTTCTTTTATGCTGGCAGGATCATCTTTCAAAAGAGAGAAGATCAATGGCCAAAAAACCTGACCTTGCTGCGCTATTCGGAGCCACAAATGCGGACACCTTTTTAGGATTGCCTGCATGCAACGACATGACGGATATTGACGCATCTTCTGCTTTTATCGGGGCCCCATGCGCGACGCCTTACGGATCAGTTGGTGCCTATGCACAAAACGGGCCAGCTTCTCTTCGGACAGCAATTGCGTCGCTTACAGCGAATATAGACCGACACAATTTTGATCTTGGCGGACCGACGTTTCCAAAGGGTACAAAACGCGCCGTTGATTGTGGTGATCTGCCATGGAGCGAAACCGATTTTTCAGCCAATCGCCAAACGATCCAAAATGCTGTGTCATCCGTTCTTGCATGTGATGTCATCCCCATTGTCGTGGGCGGAGATGATTCAATCCCCATCCCGATGTTGCAAGCGATGGGCAGTACGGGAAAAAAATACACTGTTTTACAAATAGATGCGCACATTGATTGGCGCGACACGCACATGGGTGAAAATATGGGGCTATCCTCCACGATGCGGCGCGCCTCTGAAATGGATCATATCGAAAAGATCATTCAGGTTGGCGCGCGCGGGATCGGTTCTGGGCATTCATCTGATTATGAAGACGCGGTTGCGTGGGGGAGCATCTTCTTTACGGGCCCTGATATCCATGCCCGAGGGATTAGACAGGTCATCGATCAAATAGATTTGGGAACCAATGTTATCTTGTGCATCGACATCGACGCGCTTGATCCGTCAATTGCAGCAAATACGATTGGTCGCGCGCCGGGGGGCTTGAGTTATTATCAAGCTTTGGAATTGATTAGCGGCGCGGCAGAACGCGGCCGAATTGCAGCGGTTGATTTTGTGGAAATTATGCCAGAAGTGGACATTGATGGTTTGGGCGGGCTGACAGTTTCTAGGTTGGTTGCTGCAACGATGGGGATTTTGGCGCGCCAGCAAGCAGAACCGCTGTCTTGATCGTGCGTAAATTAGAAATGCATAGTGCGCGTTGTGTGGAGTGGGGAAATTAGCGATTTTTTCAATTTCTTAAGAGGGTGGGACGGGTATCGAAATGCCGACGTCGCGCGCATGAATATGCGCTATGATTTTATTGTAGCCCCTTTCAAACCGTTCATAGAGGATGCAAAAGTTCTGGATATTGCGTCCCATGATGGCCGTTGGAGTTATGCGTTGGCCGGTGCGGGCGCAGCGCATGTTTACGGTATAGAGGAGCGCGAAGAACTGATCGGTTCTATAACGCGTTTCCCGACTCGGATTTTAAGCAACGCGTCACTTTTAAGCACAGCGATTTATATAGAGAACTCGATCGGCTGATCGAACGGCCAGAAACCTTTGACGTGGTCGCACTGTATGGCATTTTATATCATGTGATGGATCACTACGGACTGCTCGCAAAAGTCAAAATGCTGGGGTCGAAGGTGGTGATTATCGACAGCAAGTTTATTTCGAAATCCAACCCCATGATCCAATTGAACCGTGAACGTACAGACAATGTTCTGAATACAACGGGGCATGTTCCAAACCAAGTGACCACTTTGGTGGGGATACCAAGTACGGGTGCTCTAGAGCGCATGGCATCGGTGTTGGACTATGATCGATCTTGTCTGGTCTGATTGGGATGCGCTTCCAGAGGACGAGCGGCGTGGTTTGGGGGACTATTATCGCGATACCCCAAAGCGCCGCAGGACATGTGCGCTGTACCCGCGCGTATCAGATGCGTGAAGCGCCCCGCATTTCAAGCAATCATGAACACATCATAGCGTGTCGATTTGCCGAGGATCTGGTGAGAACACGCGCGTACGTCCTCTATCGGGTCAGCCTTTGCAGGCCATTTTAAGACCACGCGATTGCGCGCGCAATTCAGCGCGATGCGCACTAAATCTGCGGCGTCCTCATCGGTTCCGACAATCTCGCGCACTTGACGTAATTCGCGTTTCACCAACGCCGAGTTTTTACGGGGAGGGTGCATTGGGTCGATTAAGATTGCTTGGGCCGACAGATCCGGCAGCAGGTCTTTTGCGTCACCGTGCAAGAGTGTCATGCTTTCGATTATCTCTCGAAACGCGCCGCCCTCGTCGAAGGCGCGTTCCATGCCTTGAACAAGCAGGGCGTGCATCTGAGCGGAGCGTTCGATCATGGTGACCTGCGCGCCAAGTGACGCCAACAAAAATGAATCCCGCCCCAAGCCTGCCGTTGCATCAATGATGCTGGGTGTTTTGCCAGCACGCAGTCCCATCGCCTTTGCCAAGTCTTGTCCTCGCCCGCCACCAAACCGCAGACGATGCCCGACAGCACCGCTTACGAAATCGACCCGAAGCACTGTTTCGCGCTGCGTCATGCTGATCCTAGGGAGGCAAATATCATGAGGGATAAACTGAACATTCTTAAGCCTGTAAGACGTTAAGCGAATCGCGACAAGGGATGTTGTAGTTGCCTTTCAGGGTGTTCTGCACCTGAATTTGAGAGAGATTTGCGAGGTCCGGGGCACGAAACTGCGCAAGAATTGACTGTTTTGGGGTATTCTGACGGTTCAGGCTTTTAAGACGCGTGAAAATTCCTATAGTTGTGAGGTAAATAACTCGCTACCACGCGAATAAGAATACTAGGGGACACTGCGTTATGATCCGGTCTGAATTGATCCAAAAGCTTGCTGACGAAAACCCACATCTCTATCAACGTGATGTTGAACGTATTGTTAATACTGTTTTTGAAGAAATCACGGATACGATGGCGCGCGGTGACCGTGTCGAGCTTCGCGGCTTCGGTGCTTTCTCTGTCAAAAAGCGTGACGCGCGTGTGGGTCGTAACCCGCGTACGGGTGAGTCTGTGCCTGTCGAAGAAAAACATGTTCCCTTCTTTAAAACCGGAAAACTGCTGCGTGATCGGCTAAACGGAAAGTAATCAATGCGTTATATTAAGTATGTCTTGCTCGCTGTTATTGCGGTGGTTCTGATTTCTGTATCTTTGGCGAACCGTGAAATGGTGAACCTTGAATTGTTGCCGACTGAAATGGCCGGTTTGATGGGATACAATTATTCTATCGATATGCCTTTGTTCGTTGTAATATTTGGTGGCGTTGGTGTTGGCTTGTTGATCGGCTTCCTTTGGGAGTGGATCCGCGAGTACAAGCAGCGCGCCGAGGCCGCAGCGCAGCTTCGCGAGATGAATGCTATGCGCCGTGAGATCAAGAACCTGAAAGCGGAAAAGCACGAGGGCAAAGATGACGTCCTTGCGCTACTAGACGAGGCCAGCTGAGCGATATGCCAGTTTTGGTCGGCCCCGGAACGGGGACTGCGCAGGCTTCAACATGTTCTGTAAAAATTTGCGGCCTGTCAAATCCTAGCGATATTCAAGCCGCTGCTGCGGCTGGGGCATCCTACATTGGTTTTGTCTTTTTCAAAAAATCACCACGTAACGTCAGCATCGAGGCTGCACGCTTGCTCGCAATTGAGGTGCCTATGGGCATTGCTAAGGTTGCGCTTGTTGTTGATGCGAATGACGGTGAGTTGGACGAAATAACGTCGACCGTGCCTTTGGATATTTTACAGCTGCACGGGCATGAAACCCCTGCGCGTGTTGCACAAATCAAATCCCGTTATGGTTTGCCTGTGATGAAGGCTGTTGGCGTGGCCGATGAAGGTGATCTAGCGGCGCTGGATGACTACGCGGCGGTCGCAGATATGCTGTTGGTTGATGCCAAACCCCCAAAGAACGCGGACTTGCCGGGGGGCAATGGACTTGCCTTTGATTGGCGTTTGATTGCGGGGCGGCAATGGACGGTGCCTTGGATGCTGGCGGGTGGTTTGCGTCCTGACAATGTGGCCGAAGCGATCAGGTTGACGGGTGCGCAACAGGTAGATGTAAGTTCGGGCGTCGAATCTGCGACAGGTGTTAAACATGCGGGTCTGATTCAGACCTTTGTCGAAGAAGCGCAGGGCCTTTCTGCGACCTAACACCGCTTTACGTGGGCGGATGCGCGCTCTATCAATCACAAAACTCAAAAAGGATATACCAATGGCTGATGATCTTTTTAATTCTTTCATGAATGGCCCTGATGAGAATGGCCGTTTTGGTGATTTCGGTGGACGTTTCGTGTCTGAAACCTTGATGCCCCTGATCCTGTCGCTTGAGGAAGAGTACGAAAAGGCCAAGACGGACGATAGTTTCTGGGCTGAAATGAACGACCTGTGGACGCATTACGTTGGCCGTCCCAGCCCGCTTTATTATGCAGAACGTTTGACCGAACACCTTGGCGGCGCAAAAATCTACATGAAGCGTGACGAGCTGAACCACACAGGCGCGCATAAAATTAACAACGTGCTGGGCCAGATTATATTGGCGCGCCGCATGGGCAAGACGCGGATCATCGCAGAAACTGGTGCGGGTCAGCACGGGGTTGCGACCGCGACGGTTTGTGCGAAGTTTGGTCTGAAATGCATCGTGTACATGGGCGCGCATGATGTTGAACGCCAAGCGCCAAACGTGTTCCGCATGAAGCTGCTTGGTGCTGAAGTGATCCCCGTGACCTCAGGTCGTGGTACGTTGAAAGACGCGATGAATGATGCGTTGCGCGATTGGGTGACCAACGTGCGCGATACGTTCTATTGCATCGGTACAGTTGCTGGCCCACATCCGTATCCTGCGATGGTGCGTGATTTCCAATCCATTATTGGCAAGGAAACCCGCGAACAGATGCACGCGGCCGAGGGGCGTTTGCCCGATACGCTGATCGCGTCCATCGGTGGTGGTTCCAACGCGATGGGTCTGTTCTATCCGTTCCTAGACGACACATCTGTGAACATCATTGGTGTCGAAGCGGGCGGCAAGGGCGTGAACATGAAGATGGAGCATTGCGCGTCTCTCACAGGTGGACGCCCCGGTGTTCTGCACGGTAATCGCACGTATTTGCTGCAAGATGACGATGGTCAGATTCTAGAGGGATATTCGATCTCAGCGGGTCTGGATTATCCGGGCATCGGGCCAGAGCATGCATGGCTGCACGAAATTGGCCGCGCGAAATATGTGTCGATCACAGACAAAGAAGCGCTTGAGGCGTTTCAACTGTCGTGCGCTTTGGAAGGTATCATTCCTGCGCTCGAGCCGTCACACGCATTGGCCCATGTGATGAAGATCGCGGGCGATCTGCCTAAAGATCATTTGCTGGTCATGAATATGTGTGGACGCGGTGACAAAGATATCTTCTCTGTTGCGCGCCACTTGGGCTTTGACATGAGCGGTCAAGACGGCCGCTAAAACCTTTCAAAGCGAGACGTTTTAAAAGGCGTTCCTTCGGGAGCGCTTTTTTTGCGTTTGGTGCATAAACTCGGGGTATAGGCCGCTAAACTGTTGGGGGATGCGCTGCGATACACCCCTGGAACACGCAGTCAGATTCTAAGCCTTTTCATCGACGATTTGATGCAGGATTCATTGGTGCCTACGCCCTAGATGAGTGGTGCAGCGATCCTTGCTAGGTTTTCGAGCACGTCAGGTGCGCCACCCACGAGGGCAAAGCTGCCGGTTGCGGATTTCCAAGTTGCCATATGGATTGCCCCGAAGGTTTTAAGCGCAGTGTCTGCCGCGCCACCGGACCCGTTTTGCAACGCGCACAGCGCAATGACAGCACCGTTTGCATCCGTGTAGAGCAATTGCGCGACGGGTTTTCCAGCCGCCACAAGCAAGCGCGCGCCTTGGAACGTCCAACCTGCGTTAGCGAGGTCAGGCACCGTGAAGGCCACACCGATTTCTTTGCCCAGCCACGTTTTGATGTGATCCTTTTCGGATGCTTGCACTTCGATTAAATGGCGTGTTTGGCGTGCATAGACTTGATGATACTCTGCAACGTCAGCAAGCCAACTGCGGTTGGTTGCGATTTGCAAAGGTGGCGCGACGCTCTGCGTTATCCATGTTGTGGCACTGCCCAAGAAGACGCCTAGAAGCAGCATAGCGGCCAAGGCCTTCCACGGCGTGCGGTTGGTGTTTGCGACAACAGGCGCTGACATCATATTGTCACCCAAAGCGGGTGGGGCAGGCATGTCCAGTAAGCCGTCAAAAGCATCGCGCATGTCGTCATTCAGCGCAAAGAGTGCGTCCAGTTCTGCGGCGATCGCAGGGTCTTGCGCGGCGGCTTTATCAACCTCTGCGCGTTCTTCGTCGTTCAACGCACCGTCGACATATGCACTTAGCCAAACGAGCAGTTCTTCACCGAGAGGGGCGTGATCGTTCATCTGCGGGCTCCTCCTTGTTGTGTAAGTGCTGCGCGTAGTTTCTGGCGTGCGGATGAGAGGCGTGACATGACGGTGCCAATCGGGATGTCCATGATTTCTGCGGTTTCTGAATAACTGTGGCCCTCAACCGCGACGAGCAACACAACGGTGCTAAACCCTTCGGGCAATAGGGCGATTTGTGCCAAGACCTGATTTGCGTAGGCGGTTGTTTGGCTATCACCTGAGGTTTGCAACGCGTCGCTTGTTGCAGCATCTTCCTGGCCTTGTCCAACACGGGTTTTGCGTTTTCGCGTTTTGTCGATCCAGACATTGCGCATCAAACGATACATCCACGCGTCCAGTTTGGTGCCGCTTTGCCATTGATCGGCGCGCGTGAGGGCGCGTGTATAGGATGTTTGAACCAAATCATCCGCATCTGGCCAATCGCGTGTCAATGACCATGCGAAACGGCGCAAGCGCGGCATCAAAGGGATCAAACCATCTGCTAACGCGTTCTCAATTCTGTCCTAGTTTGGAGAATGCGCCAGCTTAGGCTGCAAAAGCCGAAGCTGGCAACACGTGTCTGTTCGAACTTAGTAGTTCGAGGGCGTGCCGCGCAGCGCCATGGAAAGGGCCGTGTAGGACCATGTGTTGCGCCCACCACGTTCGCGGATTTGGGCCAACTGTTCAAGTGCGCCGTCTTTGTCGCCATTGGCCAGCAGACCTTGGCCCATGTAGGAGCGCGCAAGGATGTAGTCAGGATTGATTGTCAAAGCGGCTTCATAGAAATCCATTGCGACCGCATGGTTGCCCATCTTGCGATTTGTAAAGCCACGGTAGTTTAAAATGCGTGGGTCATTCTGATCGGCGGCTGCATCAAGCACATGCAATGCGTTCATGTACTGGCCATCATACGCCAATTCGCGGGCCGCGAGGTAGAGTTGATCGTCCGAGAAATTATGCGCTTCGACTTTCAAGCATTTTTTGGACTCTGCGTCGTATACCTTGCCCTTCTTACACTTTTTCGTCGTGTTCGTTGGTTTGGGTGGTGTTTCTGAGCCTGCGGCGTGAATGACCTGTGGTGCGCCAACCATCAAGCTAACCGCGAGAAGGGCAGAGAAGAAAAATGAAATTTTTGACATGTGCTTATTCCTTTGTTGTGCCTGTTGCGGTGCCACTTAGAAAGGGCGCGTTGCTTGGGCGTTGTACGAGGGTAACGTGTCGTCGATCGGTTCTATTCGAATTAATTTAGAATATTTTTTGAAAGCGTCAAAAGAGAGGACGCGTTGTTGGTCGCAAGCACCCATTCTACGGGGATCGCGTCGATCCCATAGGCCGCACCTGCAAGGGCGCCGACCATGATCGCGCGCCCACAGTTATCGCCGCCTGCGAGGATGTTTGCGTTGATTGCGTTTTGATAGGATGTTGTGTGACTGAGGATATGAAACGCAAGCGGCATGCCTTGGTTTAGATGGCACGGGCGGCCTGTTATTTCGCCGTAAGCGACGCTGTCTTGTTTTGGTGTGTTGAGTGCCGCTTGCAGCAAAGGGTCGCGTGTGGCTGCATTTTGCAGGGCATCGGGCAGGGATGTGCCAGACAGGACATCGGCCAGCATATTTGCGAAGATCAGGGTATAGTGATCGGCGCCTTCATTTACGTTCGTCACATGCACTGCGCGTTTTACCTGCGCGTGAAAATCCGTTGCACCATGATAGCGCGCAACGATTGTGGGAAGTGTCGCAATGGCGGGGTGTTGATCGTCATCAATGCCAGAGGGCGTGCGCTTGTCTGCCAAGATATTATCCACCGTGCCGCGTGTCGGGCGATCAATGTAGCCGTAAAAACTGCCACCCATGCCGAAATGTGCGGCGAAGGCATCTTGATAAAGCGTCACGTCGAACCCGTTGTTTGCCGCGATGGAACGCATGGCAAGGGACAGAACTTCACCGTATTGGCTTAGATCGCCATCTTGTTTTGCGGCGTGGGCGAAGTACGCAGGAACGCCCTCGAAATTCTTTGCATCAATCGGGGTGAACGCAGGTGTCTTGCTTGAAACGTCCGCGATGCGCGCGGGATCATAATTCCAGTGGTGACCTAGCGTGGCAGCGTCCGCGACAAGCGCACCCATTATGGCGGCGGTTTTAGGATTGGGCAGTGTGGTCATAGAGCTTTAGAACCTCCAAAGGCACGATTTGCGTTGCGCGTTGATGTGTTGCGGCCAAGTTTACCAAAGGCGCGCAGCGATCGTCATGGGCCTGCAGGAAACGCGAGGCACACAGACACCACGCGTCCCCGTCTTTCAGACCTGCAAACCCGTATTCGGGACGCGGTGTGCTGAGATCGTTGCCCACGTATTTGGAGAATGCCAGAAACTCTTTCGTGAGAATGGCGGCAACGGTGTGGCTACCTTGATCTGCGTCACAGGTGTTACAATACCCATCGCGAAAGAACCCTGTCAGAGGGTCCGTGCCACACAGCGCTAAGGGTGCGCCCAAGACATTTATGCTGTCGTCTTTTTCCATGTTTACAGCCCCTCTGCGATCATGCGGAAAATCTCGATGTTATAATCGTCCACACCCTCGTCACGAAACTTGCGATCTGCGCCATTGGTTGCAACCACAACGCCAAGGGGGCGATTTATATAAATGTATTGCCCGTAAATTCCTCGTGCAAAGAATTCACCAGCGCGTCCGTCTTTTGGCATCCACCATTGATAGCCGTAGCCATATTCGCCCGCATCTGTTGGGGCCGATGGCACGGTTGAGGCAGCAACCCAATCCGCGGGCACAATCTGCGTTCCGTTATACGCGCCGTTCTGCAAAAACATTTGTCCCACGCGCGCATAATCGCGTGTGCGAAGGTTCAAACCACCCAGCGCGAAAGCCACCCCATTGCCGTCTGTCAGATAGTAGGGGCTGGCCTCTAGGCCCATGGGTTGGATCACCTTCTCAGACAAAAGCGGTGCGACCTCGCGGCCTGTGGCTCCGCGAATGACCATAGAAATGATGTGTGTGTCGATGGAAACATATTGCCAATCAACGCCGGGGATCGCGAAGGTTTCGCTTAGTTCTGCCGCAAAGCCGTCCATGGACCCACCCAGCGCCAGCACGCGACCCATTTTATTGATGTCACTGCTTTGATCTAGGTAGTCTTCGTCAAACGTCACGCCGCTGGCCATGTTCAACACATTGCGGATCGTCGCGCGGTCATATGCGCCGCCCTTTAGGGAAGGCGCGTATTTCGTGACGGGGTCATCAAGTGACGCGATTGCACCCTCGGCTAGAATGATACCCATGAGGGATGACAAATAGCTTTTGGCAACAGACCAAGAAATGCGCAGGTCCTCGGGGTTGGTGCCTTGGTTATAGCTCTCATGCACGAGCGCTCCGTCTTTCAGAACGACCAGCGACGTGACCGTTCGATCCTTGACCCATTGGTCGACCTCTGGTGCGAGTGTGGTTTGCGCGCCCTTGGGCAGTTCTGCGACAGGGCCATCGCCGCGTGGCACATCGACCGATAGGAAGGCCACGTCCATGCCAGAGAAATTCGCAACGATCTTTTCTTCTTTGAAAAGCGAATTGACCGCCAAGAGCCGCTTGATTTCTTCGCGTTTCCAAATGCCGAATGCTATAGCGATGATCGCAAGCACGAGGACGGATCGGATGAGATATTTGAAGATGCGGCGCATGTGTATGTTTCCCTTTGGGATAGAAAAGCACGTAGGACGGGCAGAGGCAAATGCGAGGGATGAAGCCCCGTCTTTTTGCACTTAGGCGAACATGACCAATATCAACATGACTGTGGTGACCGGCCCCCAAATGCGGCGTTCTTGTTTAGATGGCGTGATCCAAT
The DNA here is from genome assembly GCF_018607965.1 of Planktotalea sp. GTDB lineage: Bacteria > Pseudomonadota > Alphaproteobacteria > Rhodobacterales > Rhodobacteraceae > Planktotalea. The sequence continues at coordinate 17,098 of NZ_JABBAM010000145.1, read as the reverse complement.
TCAAGGTCGTAGACAGGATTTGCAATACCAGCAGGGCCCAGCCCGTCCAAATTGGCCAATTCGGCCAATACCCTGCCGCTGAAAGCATTGCTGCCGCCATCGCGAGCAAGAGCAAGATCGAAACACCTGCAGCAAACCTGTTGCCGATTGGCAATTTGCCCGCGTGCTGACCCCCTTGCGTAAATCGTCCCCAAGGTGCGCCTGCGATCAGACAGATCTGGAAGAGGATCGTTGTTGCGATAATGAATGCAAAGAGGGTGGCTGCGAGTTGTGTCATGTGGGGCCTTTGAGGAATGGCTGTGAGATATTAACGACGTGACAGTTAAAAGGCGAGGTCGTTCTGCTTAGCATCACTTCAATTTAGGACCAGAAACTCTCTTCAAGATGGCCCAAATAGTAAGCTTCATCACGAGGTCAAAACAGTGCCGGACGGATTTGCGCACACGTGCAAAAGCGCAATGAGGAGGCACGCGTCATTCGGAGTGAATGCTGCATTCGATCAACCTCAAACCCTTAAAATTTATGGCAAAACACCCATTCATAGGACGTCTTCATTAGGAGTATCTTAGTTCTTTTCGCAGAAATGTTTGTTGCGCTCTACAAATGAGCGGCGTGGAATTTGCAAGCTGGTTAAACACATCACCTATCAAAGCCACACAGTCAGGATGACCTTTTGGTCGCTCTACATATAGAGCGAAATTTTTAACGAGCGCAAAGCGCGGAAGCCTAAAGGATACACTAAATGTCAAGCGTACTTACAAACAATGGTGCAATGGTTGCACTCCAAACTCTGAAATCCATCAATTCTAATCTCGGCCAAGTGCAAAGCGAAATTTCTACAGGTAAATCCATTTCTTCAGCTAAGGATAATTCTGCAGTTTGGGCGATTTCCAAAGTGATGGAATCGGATGTCAAAGGTTTCAAGGCAATCTCGGACAGTCTTTCATTGGGTAAATCGAAAGTTGCTGTTGGCCAAAACGCGGCTGAAACTGTCGCGGATCTTCTTACTGATATCAAAGGTAAGATTGTTGCGGCGCAAGAAAGCAACGTTGACCGTGACAAGATCAATGCAGATGTCACCGCTTTGAAAGAGCAGATCGACTCGGTCATTGGTGCCGCGCAATTCAATGGCCTTAGCTTAGTGGGTGGTGGCGCAAACGTTGACGTTCTCTCATCGCTGGATCGTGACGCGACGGGTAATGTGTCAGCAAGTAACATCACAGTTGTCACACAAGATCTCTCCACAGGTGGTTATGCGGCCAAAGATGTATTTGCGACTGGTGGCGGCGGTGAAACGGCCAGTGGCGATGCGTTTTCATTTTCACTGGATAACGGTGGTGGTTCGGACACTCTGACAATTGCAGTGGGAACAACCTTTGCTGCGGGTGACAAGGTTTCTGTCCGTATTGGTGAGCAAGTTGCGTCCTACACATTGTCACAAGATGATGTCGATGCAACGACGACTGATGATATGGTTGCTGTGGGTCTTAAAAACGCGATTGACGCCCTTGGCGTTGATGGCATGGTCGTCGATTATGATGCCGGTAGCCCCGGCGAACTTGCATTCACCAATAACGGTACTCAGGACACGGCTGTAACGGGTCAGTTCACGAATGCTGGTTCTGGTGGTCCTGGCGCGCTTTCATCCATTGATGTAGGCGCTTCGAGTGATCCGGCAGGCGCACTGTCTGCAATCGAGGGTCTGATTGATACTGCGATTAGTGCTGCAGCATCACTTGGTTCGGCTGCTGGCCGTATTGAAACGCAGTCAGATTTCATCGGCAAGCTGACAGTTTCGTTCACATCTGGCATTGGTTCATTAGTTGATGCAGATATGGAAGAAGCGTCTGCGAAGTTGCAGGCACTTCAGGTTCAGCAGCAGTTGGGTGTGCAGGCGCTATCCATCGCGAACCAAGCACCACAGAGCCTTCTGTCCTCGTTCAGATAAAAAGCTTGATGAAGAGCGGGGTCTAACCCGCTCTTCACACCTGCAAATTTCTTAGGGAAAGTCGATAAAAATGAGCAAAGCTCAACTGGCTGCTAATGGGTATTCCAATGGTGGAGAACGCGTAAAAGATTTCCGAACTCAAGAATATGATGTGATCATAGGTGTAACTCGGGATCTTCAGAGACTTCGCAACGATGCAAACGCGAACTTCAATGACATTGTGAATGCCGTTCATAAGAATGAAAAACTCTGGATAACGATAGGTGCACTGGTTTCTGGCGACGCAAATGCACTACCGCAAAGCCTTAGGGCAAACCTACTCTACATCGCCAAGTTCGTCTCTCATCACTCAAATGACGTACTCAGAAAAAACGGCGGGCTTGACGTGCTTGTTGATCTAAATGTTTCGGTACTTCGCGGTTTGAAAGGAACGCTATAATGTCAGGTTTATCATTAAACTTAGCCCCGAAAGAGCGCTTTCTAATTAACGGCGCGGTTGTTGAGTGCGGACCACGAAGGTCACGCATCACGATCATAACGCCCAATACTCGGGTGCTAAGGATGAAGGACGCAATCCATCCAGAATGTTCTGAAACTCCATTGGGCAAATTTGCTATAACCTCCAGCTTGTTCTGACCGGAGATATCAAATTGGATGACAAGATGTTGATCGCAGCGATAGACAACATTGCAGCTATTCTTGTGGATTTGAGAAGTCGTGAAATTTTCGAAAGTGCTAAGTCTGCAGTGAAGGATGATAAGCCCTACACCGCACTCAAATTGATTAAACAGTTGCTCCCAATAGAAAAACATCTACTTGAAACGCGCCTAGAAAATTCAGTCGTTAATGGCAGTGCGTAGACTTAGATGTGAATGACGATTTTGGTCAAATTTGTTAAGATTAACCTTACAACGTTTTGGCGCGCACTAAACGCTCACCCCCGAAAGCGATCCGCTAGCTTCTGCATCGCGCTTCGTGTATCTTCAGCAGGCTCTGTGACGACCTTCGTTTTTGTGACTTCAGTAGGTTTTATCGATTTAGATGATCGGGCAGGGGCTGTGCACAAGGACACTGTATTCAAAAACCTTGGCCCATCGCCAGCAGCCAGCTCTTTTGCGCCATCCGCGCAGCCGCGGGTGACGTCGTCTAGCCAATCAGCTTCGGCCTTGGCAAAATCAGATATTACGTATCCAGCGACGCGGTCTTTGTGACCGGGGTGACCAATGCCGAGACGCACGCGACGGTAATGTTCGCCGATATGTTGATGGATCGAGCGCAGACCGTTGTGGCCTGCGTGTCCGCCGCCTTGTTTGACGCGCACTTTTGAGGGGGCGAGGTCTAATTCGTCGTGAAACACAGTCACATCATCGGGTGTCAGTTTGTAAAAGCGCATGGCCTCGCCGACGGCTTGGCCAGAAAGGTTCATGAATGTGGAGGGTTTGAGCAGCAGCACTTTTTCAGAGCCGAGATTGCCCGAAGCCACCTGTCCTTGAAATTGGGACTTCCACGGTGTGAACCCATGATCGCGCGCGATTTCGTCCAGAACCATAAAGCCAATGTTGTGGCGGTTGCCTGCATATTTTGAACCAGGGTTTCCAAGGCCAACGAAAATTTGCATGGGATGTGTCCTCGTTCAAAAGTCGGGTCGATGGGCAACAGTACAATAAAAAACGGGGCCTGCGAAAGGCCCCGTTCTAATTCGTATTACGTAGGGCGCGAAGATTACTCTTCGTCGCCTGCCGCTGGTACGTCTGCCGCATCAACGTCTTCGCCGCTGTCTTCATTGTCCGAAGACTTGAGGCCAGATGGCGCGGAGAGGTTCGCAACAACGAAGTCACGGTCGATTGTTGGCTTAGACCCAGCTGGAAGCGTGATGTCAGAGATGTTGATGGTGTCACCAACGTCAATACCAGTCATATCAACGACTAACTTTTCAGGGATATCGCCAGCCGTTACAATCAGCTCAACTTCTGGACGTACAGCGTTCAGAACGCCGCCACGCTTGATACCAGGTGCTGCTTCTTCGTTGATGAACTCAACTGGAATGAACAGGTTGATCTTTGTAGTCCGCTTCAAGCGCATGAAATCGACGTGCGTTGGCAGGTCTTTCACAACGTGACGCTGAACATCGCGGCAGATGACGCGAACGTCGTCGTGGCCTTCGATTTTCAGGTTCAAAAGCGTGGATTTAAAGCGACCGGCCTTAAGTGCTTTCAAGAGAACGTTGAAAGGAACGTTAATTGGTGTTGGGTCAACATCACCACCAAAAACGATACCAGGCACCATGCCTGCGCGACGTGCTTGACGAGCGGCGCCCTTGCCTGTCCCCGTACGGACCTCAGCGTGGAAGTCAGGAACTTCTCCAGCCATATTATTATCTCCAAATGTTAGAGCGAAGTGCCTCCAAGGCTGTCACCTCGCGTGAAGCCGCGCGTATAGACGGGAATCGCGGGTAGGGGAAGTCTATTTTTCCTTGCAAAGTCGGGTGCTGCCCTCCAAGTCATCGCTATGAGTTTTATAAACAATTTTATGACCGATCTTCGGGTCTCGCGCGCTCCCGCAGGGGGCTTTGTGCTTGAGGGGCTGTATTGGGGAAGTTTCGCGGCCTTGGTGCCCGACATCAAAGCCGCAATCGGTGCGAGTGATGGTGAATTCGGTCTCGCGATGTTCTTCGCGGCCCTTGGTGCGGTAGGGGCGATGTGGTTGGCCCCGCGAGTGGAATTAAAACTGGGTGCGCGCGCAATGCAGGGCGCAGCTTTGGTCATGGCGTTGGCCTTTTTGCTCCCTGGTATGGCGGCCAGCGTTGCGTTTTTCACGGTTGCTATGTTGTTGGCTTCGGCGGGCTCTGGATCGCTTGACGTGATCATGAACACACATGTTAGCGGGATTGAAGCCGAGACGAAACGCTCGTTGATGAACCTAAATCACGCGCTTTTTTCATTCGCTTACGCAGGTGCGGCACTCAACGCGGGCTTCTTTCGTCAAGCAGGCTACAGCCCTTTGACGGTGTTTTTTGTGATACTGGTTCTGACGTTGATCATTGTCCCCTTCATGTTTCATAGGCCCGCGCCGATCGAGCAAGAAAATGCGTCAGCCCCATCAAGGGCGCGCAACGGACTGATGTTCTTCGGCGGCTTAATCATTTTGATCGCGTTCTTGTCAGAGCAAGCAACGGAAGCATGGTCGGCTTTGCATCTGGAGCGCGGGTTGGGCGGAAGTGCGGCACAAGGTGCGTTGGGGCCAGCAATTTTAGGTCTGACAATGGGTGTTGGCCGTTTGTCGGGACAATTCATTGCGGCGCATGTTCGGGAGACGATTGTTTTGCAAATTGCTGCCGTTATCGCCGCAACAGGGCTGATCATTGCAGGCAGCGCGCCAATTCTGATTGTTGCCTATGCCGGGTTTGGAATTTTGGGCTTGGGCGTATCCGTGATGGCGCCCATGGCGTATTCTGCGGTGGGCAAACGCGTCAGCAATCAGCAACGGTCTTTCGTGATCGCTCGGATTTCAGTCATCGGGTACATGGGCTTTTTCATAGGACCTCCTGTCATGGGTGGTTTGTCCGAAGCTTTTGGACTGAGCGTATCCTTTTTTGCGGTGTCGGCCATTTTATTGTGCGTGACGGTTTTTCTAGCGCCAGGCTTGAGGCACCAGTAGGTTGGCGCAGGTGCAATGAAGTGTCTGACTACCGTATAGGCAGTATTAGGCGAATTATTGCTTAAGTTATGGAAAACAGAGTGTATTCAACAAACTGTTTCCGGTAACTTACTTGAGATTCACAGTTTTAATATCAGCTAATGTGCTAGCTTAAACCTCTCTAAATCGAGGTTTATTGTTCGGATCACGACGTTGATTCGGAAAAGTGTTTCGGGGGAAACGTGTAGTGCCAGTTGAAGTAAATCAGTTTATCTATGGAAATAGCCTTGTCAATTTTGCGGGCGGTTCTTTTGAAAGCAAGGTGCCCTATTGGATGGGTCAATTCGCCGAAGCCGCTGGCAACACTTGCAATGCGAACGGCGGTTAAGGTTTCCTGCGTCAGTTTGCAGATCGTGAAGAGCCTGGCAACGAGTGGGGCTTTCAAGGTGTAGACGGTGTTTGGGATACCGACACGGCTGCTTTCAGCGACATTGCTTTTGATTCAGTGATGATTACGCCCGCCAACTTCATTCAGGATCGTGCCCCCGATGATAATTACGCAGGTGAAGATCGTTCGCCGCTGGATGCTACAATTGATGTCGTGCGTGACACCCTTGTTGATCAACCAGGTGCGCAGATATTCATTTACGAGGGTTGGGCCGACCTAGGCACCACATTTGGGTTCCCTGTTTCTGAGTCCGAGCTTGATCAATTTCACGCGTATTACGCTGGCGAATATCACGATTGGTACGTCGAATTTACAGATGGCATCAATGCGGCTGTTCCAGAAGCCGATGTGCAACTTATCCCAGTTGCGTCCATCATGGCTGATTTGTTCACCGACGGTCCATTGGCAGGTCTTACGCTGGATGATTTGTATGTCGACAGCGCGCCCCACGGGACGGAGACGGTCTATTTCCTAGCCAGCATGATCACGTACCCAGCAACCTATGGTGAAGCGGTCCCTGCTGATTTCGAAATTCCAGATACGATCAATCCTTTGGTTGCAGATAATTTTGATGTTTTGAACACGCGTATTGACGAATTACTGAGCGCAGGCTCCTCTGAGCCAGTTGAGCCGAACACTGACCCTGATGTCGAAGGTGAAACAGCCGAGCTGGGCCAAGACGAAGTTGCAGTTATCGACCTTTTGTCAAATGATAGTGACCCCGATGGTGATCCACTTAGCGTGGTGTCTGCCGATGGTGCCGCGTTTGGTACGGTTCGTATTGTCGACGGCCAAGCAATCTATACGCCCAATGACGGGTATGTAGGCGCGGATCAGTTCACTTACGTTGTAACAGACGGTCAGGGCGGTTTTATTGAGGGTGTCGTAAACGTACAAGTCAATGCGAGTGACATCGTTCCAGAGCCCACACCGGAGCCGGTTGCGCCAGAGCCAGTATCACCAGAACCGACTGGACCAGAACCTACCGTTTTGCCTGAACCTGCGCCAGCACCAGAGCCTATAGAACCAGGTTCCATCGGATTTGCGGCTAATTTCTTTAGCGTTTCAGAGGATACATCGAGCCTCTCAGATGTTGATTTCAGCGGGGAGCCTACGTCTGTTGGCTTTGTTGATGCGCTTCAATATCTTGAGGTGACCGGCTCTTTCACGGACGATAGCAGCGCTGATTTCTTCGCGTCTGAGTACACAACAGTATTAAATGTGACTGATACAGGATCGCATCAAATCTTCTTGTTGGCGGATGGTTTTGCTAGGGTGATCTTGAACGGCGATGTTATTTTGGACTCTAGCGATACCGAACAGGGTGACTTGATGTCTGTTTGGACTGATCTCGACGCCGGATCATATGATTTACAAGTGCAGTATCTTGAAATTCAATGTGAACAAACTTTGAACTCAGATTGGGCTGGTCCGTCAACAGACGGCGAAGTCGTTCCCATGGTCGGGATCTTGCCAAGCGAAGCGCCTGAGGAGGACAATGCTGTCCCCGTTATCATTGCTGAAGATGAAGTTGTGATAGAAGATCAGGTGCAAACTGAAAAAGATGTTATCGTCGAAGATATTCCCGTTGCAGAACCAGCTGTAGAAGCACCTAAGGAAGAAACACCAGACGTTGATTTAGGTGAAAAACCCCGAGTAGAGGCCCCCGCGACGCCAGTCGGCGTGTTAGAGGCTGCGGGTGAAACCGAGTTTAATGTTGTGTCCGTTGAAACAACCGCGACGTCGCCGGATGGGGTAGATTTTTCTGGCGCGACAAACATTGGACAAACGACCAATGGGATTTCGCTTGCATCCACTGATGGTGCATTGCTCGATGGTGGACCCAGCGATAGTGGCCTTCAGTTTAGCGCGCAAATTTCTGTGGAAACTGCTGGTCTGTATGAAATTGGATTGGCTGCTGACGACTACGCTGTGGTTAATATTAGTGGGCTACCTGTTGTGGGTGTTGAACCAGGGGATGACGAAGACACGCAGTTCAATTTTATTTTTCTGACTGCAGGTGACCATAGTGTTGAGGTTCAATATTTGGATGTGGGTGGCGCGTAATCACTTGACGTGTCTTGGGCTGGCCCGGACACGAATGGTGAATCGCTGCCTATTGGGGATTTGCCACCACAAGATGCAGTTGCCTCGCTTTTCAGCGATGACGTATCTGCGCGTTCGGATGAAGAAGCGTTTGCAATTTCCATGAGCGAAGCGGAACAGACCGAACAAGACATGTCCTTCGTGTTCTAAACGTTCCGCGCTCTTGCGCTTTCGGCCTCTCTCGCACATCGTGGCGATAACTTAGCCAGTGGGAGAGGCCATCATGATCCATCGCAAAAGCAACGGTGTTTTTGTTATCGCAGCAACACCGTTTACGGACGAGGGCGCACTCGATCTTGCCAGCACTGACCGCATGGTCGACTTTTACCTAGAGGTCGGCGTGTCGGGCATGACGATCCTCGGTATCATGGGCGAAGCGCCAAAATTGACTGCGGATGAATCGCTCACATTTGCGCGCCATGTTTTGGCACGTGTGGATGGTCGCGTGCCTGTTGTGGTTGGCGTTTCTGGGCCAGGTTTGGACAATATGAAAAACCTGACGCGTGAAGTGATGGCGGCAGGGGCGGCGGGTGTGATGGTTGCGCCGATGGCCAGCTTGAATACTGATGCCAAGCAAAAAGCGTATTACGCGCAAATCTGCAAAACCCTTGGTGCTGACGTTCCGATTTGCTTGCAAGATTACCCACAAACAACGGGTGTGAATTTCTCTGTCGAAACCTTACTCGAAATTTTCCGTGCGCATGAACAGATCGTTATGCTTAAGCACGAAGACTGGCCAGGCCTTACAAAACTATCTCGTATTCGTGCTGAAACGGGCGAAGGCGCTGGACGCATCTCGATCCTCACAGGCAATTCGGCGCTATTTTTGCCCCAAGAAATGCAACGCGGGGCGGACGGCGCGATGACAGGTTTCGCATACCCCGAAATGATGGTCCAAGTCGTTGCGCGTCATTTGGCGGGCGATGTGGATGGGGCAGAGGATCTGTTTGATGCCTACCTACCGATGGTGCGCTACGAACAGCAACTTGGCCTTGGCCTTGCGATCCGTAAAGAGGTTTTGCAACGCCGCGGTGTTCTTGCTAGCTCAAAAGTGCGCGCGCCGGGACCTGCGGTCAGCGCGCTGGACAAAGCCGAGTTAACGCGCCTGACAACGCGCCTTGAAGCAAAGCTGGCGGCGCTCGGATGATGTACGAAACAGTCATCAAAGGCGGGACATGTGTTACAGCGTCCGAAACCTTTGTGGCGGATATTGGCATCAACAAGGGCCGTATCGCGGCGCTTGGGGCTGATCTAGATGGCGCTGATATCATTGATGCACGTGATCGATTGGTCATGCCCGGAGGCATCGAGGCCCATGCTCACATCGCCCAAAATTCTGCGACAGGCGGGATGACGGCGGATGACTATACATCGGGTTCTATTTCTGCAGCATTCGGGGGGAATTCTTGCATTATTCCGTTTGCTGCACAGCATCGTGGGATGGGCGTCACGGAAACGCTTGATCTCTATGATAGCCGTGCGCAAGGCGCGTCGGTTTTGGATTATTCCTACCATTTGATTGTCTCTGACCCGACTGAAAAGGTCTTAACAGAAGAACTTCCAGCAGCCTTCAAACGCGGGATCACAAGTTTCAAGTTGTTCATGACTTACGACAAAATGCTCGTGAATGATGAACAGTTTCTGGAAGTTTTGACCGTTGCGAAAGAGCACGGCGCGCTGACGATGGTACATGCGGAAAACGCGGGCATGATCAAATGGATGACAGATCGTTTGTTGGCACGGGGTCTGAAAGCTCCAAAATATCATGCGCTTAGTCACCCTGCGCTTGCCGAAGAAGAGGCTATCCATCGCGCGATCTGTATGGCCAAGCTGGTCGATGCACCCTTGTTGATTGTCCACGTCAGCACGCCACAAGGTGCGGCCTTGGTCCAGAACGCGCGTCATGCTGGCGCGAAAATATACGGCGAAACCTGTCCGCAATATTTGTTTCTGACACGTGATGACATGGACAAACCGGGGATGGAGGGTGCTGCGCTTATGTGTTCACCACCCTTGCGCGACACGGCCACGCAAGAGGTGCTTTGGACCCATATTCAAAGCGGAACGTTTGATGTTGTCAGCTCGGATCACTCGCCCTATCGCATGGATGACACGGGTAAGCTGGCAAATGGCCCAGATGCGCCGTTCACGGTGATCGCAAACGGAATGCCGGGCATTGGTGCGCGCCTGCCGATGTTATTTTCGGAAGGCGTCGGCAAAGGTCGCATCAGCCTGAATGACTTTGTCGCGCTTAGTTCGACCAATGCAGCGCGTCTTTATGGATTGTTGCCGCAAAAAGGAACGCTGACAGTTGGCGCAGACGGCGACATCGCGATCTGGGATCCTTCCGCAAAGGGTGTGATCAGCGTTGATAATCAGAATGACGCGTGTGACTATTCTCCGTTTGAGGGCTGGCAGGTCACGGGTCTGCCAATGACCGTCCTTAGCCGTGGTAAAAGGGTCATTGAGAACGGCAAACTCCTTGCCAAACCAGATCACGGTCAATTCTTGCCGCGTGCCAAATTCGACAGTTCAGGGCGCGCTGGTTACCGTGCGCCAGAATTAGATCCTGCGCAAAACTTCGGAGCCAATATCGCGCCATGACAATCATCGTGATCAACCCCAATTCGAATGAGGCTGTCACCCAAGGATTGCGCGACGCGCTCACGCCGTTTCCAAACGTGGACTGCATAACTCTTAAAGAGGGTCCATTTGGCATTGAGAGCCAACGCGACAGTGATAGCGTCATCTTACCGATGCTTGATCTTATACAAACGCACCCCGATGCCAGTGCCTTTGTGATCGCGTGCTATTCTGATCCGGGGATTGATACCGCGAAATCCGTGTGCAGCGTTCCTGTCTTCGGGATGCAAGAGGCCGCAGTGACCACTGCGATGTGTCGTGCAGATATGTTTGGAATAATCGCAATAGGGGAAGGTTCAATCAGGCGTCACCGTAAATATATGCGCCGCATGGGGGTGTTAGATCGGCTGGCAGGGGAACGCGCCCTGAACATGAGCGTGGATGAAACAGCGCGCGGAGCAAACACGTATAAACGCCTCACCGAGGTTGGCGCACAGCTTATTGAAGATGGGGCGCAGTGCCTGATCTTGGGATGTGCTGGAATGGCCAAACATCGCTCTCCCTTAGAGGCTGATTTGGGCGTTCCTGTCATCGATCCAACCCAAGCCGCCGTTGCGATGGCGCTCGGAACGGTCCTCGCTTCTTCTTTTTAAAATATCCTCGCCGAAGGCAAATCTTTCCTAAGGCAAGACCGACAACCAAAACCAAGCACTGAAAACGGATAAGGCTGTCGCGATCAAGACTGTGGAGGCTGCAACCCTTTGTGCGCGTTGGTACATGCTTGCGAAGATGTAAACGTTTACGCCAGGGGCCATAGCGGATGTCATGATCGCGGATCGCATTCCTGCATTCGAAACACCACTCAAGGAGCCAAGTAGGTAGGTGATTGTGGGATGTAGCAACAATGATAGACCGCACACAAAGAAGATCACCCGCAAATCACCCTCGGGACGATAGCGATACAAGATACCACCCAGCGCGAACAAGGCCGTGGGCAGGGCTGTGCGCACCATCATATCAAGGCCGCCTTGCAACGTGGCGGGGATGTTTAGCCCTGAAATATTCACCAAGAAGCCCAAAGCAATCGCGATAATTAGAACATTGCTGAACATCGCTTTCAGAACTGTCGCGGGTAAACGCGCTATGCTGGTTCCTGCCTCGCGCGCGCGCAAAAGTTCCATCGCTGTTATGCCCAAACCGTAACAAAAGGGCGAATGAAGCGCGATGATTGCGTAGTTTCCTGCGAGGGCTTCACTGCCATAGGCGCGCTCGGTTATGGCCAAACCCAGGAGGACAGAGTTTGAGAAGAGGGCGCAAAACCCAATGGCTACGCTGTCTTCCCAAGTGCGGCCAAAAATATGACGTGCTGCAAACAGCCCGATCGTGAAACAGACCGCTGCCCCCGTGTAAAAGCTAAACAAAAGTTTGGGGTCAAATCCTGATTGCAGATCAATATGGGCAAGCGCGTTGAAGAGTAAACACGGCACAGCAACTTGCTGCGCGAACTTCATAACCCCGTCGATGACACTGTCGTTCAGAAAGCCACGCCACACGAGCGTGTATCCAAATCCAACGACCAAAAAGACAGGCAAAATGACATCAATCAGCGCCTGCATCGAACCTTAAACCTCGTAGGTGATCTGCATGCCGTCAAACGCGGGTGCGATGTGATCAGCGGTTTCATTGGCGACGGTTTCGTAATCAAGATCGATATGCATGTTGGTTAATATCGCGCGCGGAACGTCAGACTTTTTGATCCACGCAAGCGAATTTTCCAGATGCGAATGGCTTGGATGCGGTGTGCGGCGTAGGGCATCCAAGATCCAGCAATCGGCACCCTTGATTGCGGCCCAAGCCTCGTCACTCATTGCAGAGACATCAGGCAAATAGGCGAGTGGGCCAATACGAAATCCGAGCGCATCTATAGAGCCATGTTCAATCTCAAAAGGCCGCAGTGTGATCGGGCCACCTGCGCCCTCAATCGTGAAGTCGCCGTCGATTGTGAACAGGTCCAGAATAGGGGGATAGGGTGACCCTTGGGGTTGAACAAACGCATATCCAAACCGCGACAGCAGATCGTTCTGCGTGGCCCCATCAGCCCACACAGGCAGGCGTGCGCGCATGTTGATAACGATCATGCGCAGGTCATCAATGCCGTGGACATGATCGGCGTGACTATGAGTGTAGACCACAGCGTCCAGCGCGCCGATCCCCGCATCCAAAAGTTGGCTGCGCATGTCAGGCGAGGTGTCGATCAGCACGCGCGTTGTCCCGTCTTCGCCGATACGTTCGACCAACATAGAGCACCGACGGCGCGCGTTCTTGGGGTTTTCAGGATCGCAATCCCCCCAATGTCCGCCAAGACGTGGAACGCCACCAGAAGATCCACAGCCAAGAATGGTGAAACGAAGCTGCGCCATTATGCGGCTGCCTTATAGGCGGCGACTTTGGTGAAGAGGCGTTCAAAGTTTGCCTCCGTCTGCGCCGCGAATTCCGCGATATCCATAGTGAATACTTCTGCGCCTACCCCTGCGGTGAAGGCCGTATAGGCTGGTTCATTGCGCTTGCCGCGTCGCGGGACGGGGGCAAGGTAGGGGCTGTCGGTTTCCACGAGCACACGATCAACAGGGGCGGCTGCAAAGATATCGCGGACTTCTTGGGATTTGGGGAAGGTCGCGATGCCGGACATTGATAGATAAAATCCCAGATCGAGGCAGGTTTTGGCCAATTCTGGACCGGAACAATAGCAATGCATCACGCAAGAATAGGGCGCGTTGCGGTGCTCGGCGCTAAGGATGTCGGCCATGTCTTGGTCTGCGGCACGTGCGTGGATGATCAAAGGCAGACCCGTGCGCTGCGCGGCCTCTATATGCACTTTCAAAGACTGCTTTTGGATGTCCATACTTTCGGCTGTGTAGTGATAGTCCAGACCCGTTTCGCCGATACCAACGAACTTGGGATGCGCTGTGAGGGCAAGCAATTCATCAAGGGTCGCAAGCGGTTCTTCAGCTGCACTCATCGGATGTGTGCCAGCGGCATAAAAGATTTTTGGGTTGGCATCGGCCAAAGCACGTACGCTGGGTTCGTTGCGCAAACGCGTGCAGATGGTGACCATGCGGTGCACACCTGCCTCGGATGCGCGGGCCAGTAGATCGGGCAATTCACCTTCAAATTCGGGAAAGTCCAAGTGGCAATGGCTGTCTGTGATACGCGGTTGTTTGGTCATGTGATCCTCGAAATTCTCTGTGCGAATTTTCGGCGGGGCGGGATCAGACAGCCGCCTGCGAAATATGTCTCAATGTATCTAGGATGAGCGCGGCAGGGTCAAGGTTCACAGCGCGCCCATGGCGTAGCTTTGCATCAACGTCTTGGGCGACTTCGGCCCAGCGACGGGCTTGGTGTGGATTGGGCGATAGTCGCGCGATCATCTCGGCCTCACCCTGCGCGGCTTCGGGGTAGGGCGTTGTGCCTAGCGTACCTGCGCGCGCAAGGCGGGCAAGGGCGAGGGCGATCAGATCTACCAACATATCCAACTTGTCCTCTGCACCGCGTTGGGCTGCGGCGTCAGCAAGGCGCAAAGCCCGCGAACGGTCCATGCGAGGAAGGCTGGCAAACAGGCCAACAAGTTCGCAGTAAATCGCGGGGCCAGACAGGTTGGTCATGCGGATTGCCTCGCCCACGGACCCAGACGTGAGTGCAGCAAGGGCGTTTTGATCCAGGTCAGTCTCGGGCAGAGCTTGGTGCAGCGCGCGTGCCATATCGTCGTCGCCAAGGGGCGAAAGACGCAATTCGCGACAGCGTGAACGGATCGTAGGCAACAGGCGCGATGGCTGGTGGCTGATCAGCAAAAGCGTCGCGCGCTCGGGCGGTTCTTCGAGACGTTTCAGCAAGGCGTTTGCGGCCTGCACGTTCATTTCGTCCGCCGCATCGACGATCACAACGCGGCGACCGCCCTCGGCAGAGGAGAAGTTGAAAAAGCCATTTAGTTTGCGCACATCATCAACGCGAATGTCGCTGGCAAATTTACCTGCTTCTAGGTTCCTTTGCTTGTCACTGTCAGTGGAACCCGCGCCCCCACGTCGCAACACAAAAAGTGACGGTTCCGCGCGCGCCGCTATGCGTCTCGTGACAGGATGCTCTGGATCAGTATCCAGCGTCGTTGGCCTTTCAGGCGCGCCAAACATGCCACCCTCATCACTGGGCTGGCTTAGCAAAAACCGTGCGATGCGGTAGGCGAGGGTGGCCTTGCCGGTGCCGCGCGGGCCGATCATCAGCCAACCGTGATGAAGCCGGCCTGTGTTGTAGGATTCAAGGAAACTGGCTTGTGCAGCATCCTGCCCAATCAAGTGGCCCGTATCACGCGGATGCGGTGCGCCTAGGATACGGTCGGGTTCTGGCAGGGTGTCATCGCTCATCCCAGATGGGCCTTTATGGTGCTGAGCGTATCCACCGCGATGGCGTCGATATCACGCGCGGCATCAATAATGCGAAAGCGCTCTGGTGCGGAGGCCGCAAGATCAAGAAATCCAGTCCGCATTGCCTTTTGTAGACCGGCGCCAAAATCTTCAAAGCGGCTGTCGATACTGTCACGTTCAACCGCACGCGTGTGGCTGATGTCTGGATCCATATCAAACAGCAATGTCAGATCGGGTTCGCGCCCGATCATAAGGCTGTGCAATTGATCAACCAATGCGCGCAGATCGCCGCGGCTTAGGCCTTGGTACATGCGAGTACTGTCTGCAAAACGATCACAAATAACGATTTTCCCAGCGGCAAGCGCGGGCAGGATCGTCCGTTCCATGTGATCGCGGCGCGCGGCAGTGAACAGCAGAATTTCGGTTTCCGCGGACCACCGATCCGTCTCGCCTTGCAACACCAGCGCGCGGATTTCTTCTGCCCCAGGGGAACCGCCAGGTTCGCGGGTCAGGATGACCTCGTACCCTTCAGCCTTAAGTGATGCCGCAAGGTGTTTTGCTTGCGTAGATTTGCCAGATCCATCAATGCCTTCAAAGCTGATGAAGCGCCCATTAGGCGTGCTCATGATCCTAGGAACCTTGTTCACCAGAGGCCTCTGGTGCCGCTGGGGGTTCATTCATCTGCGTGATCAAAAGTTGTGCCACAGTTCCGACCCGTGACATGAAGCCACCTGCGGGAACATCATTGCCCGCGACGAGCGGGATGCGTGTTTCTGGTAAGCCCGGTGGTGTGATGACCAGCTCTGCGATTTTCTGATCCTTAGCGATCGGTGCGGTTATCGGGCCATTGTAGATGACTTCTGCGACGACGTCGCCTTGCGAGGTGACGGGCATGAGCATCGACACATCTTTCAATGGCACCAAGGGAACATTCTGATCTCTGCCCATCCAGACTTCGGCGCTTGCAACAGCCGTTCCTGCCTTTGCGACGGGCTTCACGGCAAATTGGCGAAAGGCCCAGTTCACAATGGATTCGGCTTCTTCTGCGCGCGCTCGTGCGCTTTGAAAGCCTGAAATCACAAAAATTACGCGACGCCCGCGTTGCAATGCAGATCCCACCAGTCCGTATCCTGCTTCGCTGGTATGGCCTGTTTTCAACCCATCTGCACCGATGTCAAGCGACAACAATGGATTGCGGTTGCGTGTGTTTTGGGGGGCGCGACCGTCGAATTTAAATTCACGCTCTGAAAAGAGAGGGTAGAAATTGGGAAAATCCGTGATCAAACGGTTCGCAAGTAAAGCAAGGTCGCGCATCGACATGCGGTGTCCTGCTTGGGGCCAGCCATTTGAATTAGAAAACGTCGAGTTGGTCATCCCAAGTTGCTGCGCGCGCTGGGTCATGAAACGCGCAAAACCTGCTTCTGTGCCATTTGGGCTGAGGGCTTCTGCGATAACAGCGCAGGCATCGTTGCCCGACAAGACGATAATACCGCGGATAAGGTCCTCAACAGAAATGCGATCTGTCGTGTCGAGGAACATCGTCGATCCACCATATGACATCGCGTGCTGGGAGACTGGCAGTTTTTCATCCAAGGACAAGCGCCCGTCACGAACGGCTTCGAATGCAATATAAAGTGTCATCAACTTGGACATGGACGCCGGAGGTAACATTTTGTCAGCGTTCTTGTTTAACAACACAGTGCCAGTTGTTTGGTCGATCACGAACGCAGATGTCGCGCGGGTTTCAAACGCGCTGGCAGGCAAAGTTAAGAACAAAGTCACAACCAAACAAATGCTGGCGTTGATTAGATGGCGCATGTCGCTGCCCTCCCTGTCGAAGGTGTGTTAATTGTTCACAGCATAGGCATCTGCAAAGCCCGATGCCTTAATCTTTTTCAAAAGCGCGCTGCGTTCGGCGCTTGTTTGCGCAGGACCAACAAGAACACGCCAGAATGTTTTGCC
>NZ_JABBAM010000126.1:1743-4215 GCF_018607965.1 Planktotalea sp. | reverse complement strand
ATGGTTGGTAATCATGATGAGCGTTCCCTGTTTCGGGCTGTGTTGCCTTTGCCTGACAGTGCTCAAGAGGATTTCGTGCAATACGCGGTGCAGCTCGGTGGGCTGCGCGTGATTTGTTTGGATACGTCGACCGAGGGCAGCAGCGATGGTTCGTTCTGTGGCGCGCGTGAAGCGTGGCTGCGCGATGAACTTGCGCGCGATCAAGCGACACCGACAGTGGTGTTTTGTCATCACCCACCTTTGGATTTAGGGTTTCCTATGCTTGACCCAACGCGCGTTCCGAATGGGGATGTGATTTTGGATTTATTGAGTGGTGCACTGAATGTGCGGCAGTTACTTTTCGGGCATGTCCATCGACCTGCGCTGGGCGTTGTACAGGGTTTGCCCTATGCGTCGATCCGTTCGGTCCTCTATCAAGCGCCACCACCCATTCCCGCGTGGAATTGGGACGGGTTTACACCCGCACTTGAGGCCCCCGATATTGGTGTTATCACTTTAATCGATGATGTTTTACAGGTTCGATTTGAACCCTTTTGTGACGCCCGAACAGGGCTGAGCTTTTCTTAGAAAGGACGCCCATGCGTGCCATAACTTATAACGAATTCGGAGTTGCCGATCAGGTTCTATCTTTGCGAGATGTTGCGGCTGTTGAGCCCGCAGCTGGCGAAGTGCGCGTCGCGCTGAAATTCAGCGGTGTGAACCCGTCAGATGCCAAAGCACGTTCCGGCACGCGGCCCGGTATTCTAAAGCCGCCGTTTGATGTGGTTATCCCGCACTCTGATGGTTCTGGTGTGATCGAGGCGGTTGGCGCAGGCGTTGATACGTCGCGCATTGGGCAACGGGTGTGGATTTGGAACGGCCAGTGGCAGCGTGCTTTTGGGACGGCTGCTGAGATGATTACGGTTCCTGCGGAACAAGCAGTCGCTTTGCCCGATGCGGTATCCTTTGAGGCAGGTGCGACGTTGGGCATTCCGGGTCTGACAGCGGCGCATACGGTGTTTGGCGGTGGTGATGTAACTGGGCAGGTCTTGTTGATTTCGGGCGGCGCAGGGGCTGTTGGCCACAACGCTGTGCAACTCGCAAAATGGGGTGGGGCGACTGTGATCGCGACTGCCTCGCCAAGCGCGTTTGAGCGTGTGAAAGCGGCTGGTGCGGATCATGTGTTGGATTACAGAGCGCCAGACTTGGCCGCACAAATCATGGCGCTGACAGATGGCAAAGGCGTGGACCGTGAGGTTGAGGTTGAGTTCGGCGCGAACATTGCACTGCTGGCCCAGGTCGTGCGCGCGAATGGGGTGATTTCGGCATATGGATCGCAGATTGATATGGCACCGACTTTGCCGTTTGGGCCACTTCTGTTCAAAGCGATCACGATTGATATTGTGCTGATCTACATCCTAGAGGCCGCACCGCGCGCCGTCGCGATTTCAAAGCTACATGATGCGATGATCGCTGGGGCTTTGACGCCTGCAATTCATCAGATCATGCCGCTCGCAGATGCCGCCAAAGCGCACGAACGCGTCATGACGGCAGGACGCAACGGTGCAGTATTGCTCGAAATCTAAGGCGCGGTCCTTGCCCCCCTAAGATGCGCGCGCCATGGTGTCGCAAAACGGGGGGGCCACAACATGGCAATTAAGATTTGTGTATTCGACGCGTATGGTACGTTATTCGACGTGGGCGCGGCTGCGCGTATCGCTGCAGGCGAAGATGGACGCGAAGCATTGGCCGCCAAAGCGGGTGAGCTGGCGGAATTTTGGCGTCAAAAACAGTTGCAATATACTTGGCTGCGCGCGGTTGCAGGCAATCACACTGATTTTTGGACAGTCACGCAGAACGGCCTTGATTGGGCGTTGGAAAAAACGGGTCTTGGCGGTGATCTGGAACTGCGCGAACGGCTCTTGGCGCTATACTGGGAATTGCAGGCCTACAAAGAAGTGCCGATGATGTTGGCGCAATTGAAGGCGGCTGGTCTGAAAACGGCGATCTTATCTAATGGATCACCCGATATGTTGGATGGGGCAGTGGGCTCGGCTGGTATCGAGATCTATCTCGACGGCGTTCTGTCGGTCGAGGACGTGGGCGTCTTCAAGCCAAGTGCCAAGGTTTATCAAATGGTCTTGGATCGGTTCGGCTGCACGGCTGATGAAGTTTTGTTTGTGTCCTCCAATGGCTGGGATGCGGCCGCCGCATCTGGCTTTGGCTTTGAAACAGTCTGGGTCAATCGCGCAGGCGAGCCGATGGACCGCTTGTTCGCAACTCCAGAACATACGTTGAGCGATCTCACCGAAATTCCACGACTTGCAGGTGTCTAATGGCGACGTTTAAAACTTCTGATGGCTTGTCTTTGTTCTATGACGACGAGGGCACTGGCCTGCCGATTTTGTGCCTGTCAGGCCTGACGCGGGACAGTCGCGATTTCGACTATGTGATGCCGCACCTGAAAGGGTGTCGCGTGATCCGTCTGGATTA
>NZ_JABBAM010000126.1:0-1643 GCF_018607965.1 Planktotalea sp. | reverse complement strand
AAATTCCGTGGGGGGTGGTCGGCTTTGTCGGCGATGGATCCCGCGCAACGGGCCAAGGGTGTTATCGCGTTTTCAAGCGGCAATCATGCGCAGGGCGTCGCCTTGGCGGCGAAAATGCATGGGACAAGTTCTGTGATCATCATGCCGTCTGACGCACCGCAGGTTAAGATAGAAAATACCAAAGCGCTGGGCGCGGAGGTGGTTTTATATGAGCGCGGTTCTGAGGACCGCGATGAAATTGGTGCGCGTCTTTCGGGCGAGCGCGATCTGACGCTGATCAAGCCGTTTGACGATCCTTTGGTGATCGCGGGGCAGGGGACATGCGGGCTAGAAATTGCTGAACAGGCGTCTGAGTTGAATATTAATGAAGCCGAAGTGATCACGTGCTGTGGCGGCGGTGGTCTAACGTCAGGCATCGCGATGGCGTTGGAAGCGGATGCGCCGACTTTCAAAGTGCGGCCAGCCGAACCCGAGGGTTTTGACGATGTTGCGCGCTCGCTGAGCGCTGGTGCGATACAGCGCAACGCCGCGATGACAGGCTCGATTTGCGATGCGATTATTACGCCGCAACCGGGCGATCTGACCTTTCCGATTATGCACCGTTTATGTGGAGTGGGCCTTGTCGTTAGCGAAGATGAATGTTTGCGCGCGATGGGATTGGCATTTGAACGGCTCAGAATTGTGATTGAACCAGGCGGGGCTGTGGCCTTGGCTGCAGCGTTATTTCACGGGGATCAGTTGAACGCTGACACTGTGATTGTGACCGCCTCTGGTGGAAATGTGGACAAGGCCGTTTTTGAACAAGCCTTGGCAACTTTGGAGTAAGACCGGATGACACGTGTTACGATTGCCAGCTTTAACGTGAAAAACCTGATCGGGGCGGAAAAGGAATATTATAAATTCCAGTTCTACACGCAGGAAGAATATGCGTGGAAAGAAGCGTGGTTGGCGGATCAAGTTGTGACCATGGATGCGGATGTCGTCGGTTTTCAAGAGATCTTCGAGGAAAGCGCGTTGCGCGCAGTTATCGCCGAAGCCGATGAGATGGGCGAGGATAGCAACGAGATTTCGGTGCCTGACAAATCCAAGCGCTACCGCAAGAAAGCGATTTTTCGCAAGTTAAGCTACGTAGGATATCGCAATGCTGCGCTGGCCTTTGCACCCAATGCCAATGATGGCGCGGCAGGGCATCGCCGCCCCGGCGTTGCGATCCTGTCGCGATTTGGTTTTGTTGGCACGCCTGAGATTATCCAAGAACTGCCCAAACCTTTGGATATTCCGTTTCAAGATATGGGTGGCGGGGACGGTGGTCACTACCGTATTTCATGGCTCTCGCGTCCGATCCTGAAAGCGCGCGTGCCTATGGGCAAAGAGGTGGTGACGGTTTTCAACTGCCATCTGAAATCCAAGCTGGGCGAGTTTGTGCGCCCTGATGGTGCGGATTTTGCACCTGAATCTGACTTGGCGAATTACGATGCGGTTGGTCGCGCGATGGGCGCTGCGCGTGCAGCCCTTCGTCGTATGGCCGAGGCATGGGTGCTGCGCCGCGAAATTGTTGCAGAAATCCAAGCGGGCAATCCAGTGATCGTCATGGGCGACTTTAACGATAGCGAAAACGCGGTCAGCAGTGAAATCATTGCGGG
>NZ_JABBAM010000108.1 GCF_018607965.1 Planktotalea sp. | reverse complement strand
TCGATCCTGTTCTGTCTTGCATTGCGCTCATTGACGGGTCTCGATTTTCTATTCCCTCAACGCAGGCAACCCAACGCCCGTGCTCTCGAATCCACCATCAGAGGCAATGACTTGGCCCGTTACATAGCTCGCCTCACGTGAACAAAGGAACGTAATCACAGATGCGATTTCATCCTCTGATCCATACCGGTTCAAAGGGATTGCGTCGTGGTAGGCGTCGATGATTTCTTGCGTATGGACCGCCATCGCCAATTTGGTACGCACAGGGCCGGGACAGACGCAGTTGGCGCGGATGCCGAATTCGCCAAGTTCCGCCGCTTGTTGTTTGGTCAAATGGATTACGGCGGCCTTGGATGTGCCATAGGCCACACGCAGGGTCGACGCGCGCAGGCCAGAAATGGACCCGATGTTCACAATCGCGCCTTTGGTTGCTTTTAACGCGTCCGTGGCGGCTTGGGATAGAAGGAACGTGCCATCCAGATTGATCGACATAACGGCCTTCCAGCGCGCAAAATCAGTATCTTCAATAGGTCCGAAATCAGCGATGCCCGCGTTATTTACAAGTGCGTCGACTTGGCCAAAACTTGCGAGCGTATCTGCGATGATCTGTGCGGCTTGCACGGGTTGTGAGATGTCGTAGTGCAAAGGCAATACATCGCTCAGGTCACTGGCCGTGCTGTTCAACTCTGCCTGATCCCAATCCACCATCGCTACGCGCCAGCCTTTGGCCAAAAGTTGCTTGGTTGTGGCAAGGCCTATCCCGCGCGCGGCACCTGTTACGATTGCTACCTTCATTTCGAGCCCCTTGATTGTTCATGATCGAACCGCTGACGCGCGATGTTTTCATTTGCTTGCGCTTTTACATCATCACGCAACGCGCTTTCCACGAACGTAAGATGCGCGATCACAGCGTCACGCGCGCGCTTTGGATCGCGGGCTTGGATCGCCTCATTAATCTTGGCGTGTTGATCTAGCAGCACATCGCGCGTGGTGCGTTGTTTGAACATGACTTGGCGGTTGTAAAACACGCCCTCGCGCAAAAGCTCATACATGGATCGCATCATGTGAAGCATGATGACGTTGTGGCTGGCCTCGATGATCGCAAGGTGGAATTCCGCATCCAGCTGCGCGTCTTCCTCAGCTGTTAGTTTGGAATGCGTGTCCTGCATCTTGCGAAAGACGGCGTCGATCACTTTCAGATCGGTGTCCGAGCCAAGCCGCGCTGCGCGTTCTGCAGCCAGACCTTCCAAGTCGCGTCGAAATGAGAGGTAGTCGAACACCGCTTCATCGTTGCGCGCGAATAGGCGGGTGAGTGCTGGGGAAAACGCCGACCCAAGAACATCCGCAACAAAGATGCCAGAGCCTGCTTTGCTGGCGAGAAGGCTGTCGTCCTGGAGGCTTGCAATCGCTTCACGGAGCGAGGGTCTGGAGACGCCGAGGCGCTCTGAGAGTTCGCGTTCAGACGGGAGACGTTCGCCGGGGCGCAGGATGCCACGCAAGATCAACGCCTCGATCTGGCGGATCACTGCGGTGGATAGTTTTTCGGTTTCTACGGGTTGGAAGGGCATGGCGCGCTTTCTGCTGAATTGGTCAACTTATATGACCGCAAGCGCCGCGCAGCAAGGGATAGGGCGGGGGCCAGCCCCCGTACCCCCGAAGTTTATTTAGAAAGATGAAGCTATGCCTGTTTTGGAAGGAAGGCCTCGATTGCGGCTGTCGCGATAACGATAGTGTCGCCTGTGTCCGGGTTTGTGACGTTAAGTCCACCGTGGGTTCCCGTGATGGTTGTCGTGCCGCGTGGGAGGCTGGATTTGAGATGTTCTGTGTCGAGTTTGTCAGGTTCCTGCACGCCAATCGTAACCTGTACGCGCATATTTTGGTGGGCGATGCCCCGCGCGGCGAGCATTGGGATGGCCGAGTGGCGGATCGCATCTTCGATCGCGCGGGCGGCGGCCTTGGTATAGTCCATCCCGTATTGATCGTTGCCAGATCCCATTTCGATGATGAAACGTTGGTCAGTCATGTTGCGGGCTCCAAATCTAGGGACACGTTGATGGCGACGGTCGCTATGACGGTTGGGTTGCCGTCTGGTCGCGGCACATCGAGGCCGCCTTTGGTGGCGGTAATCGTGATCTGACCGTAGGGGAAGATGTCTTTGAGGGCACTTGTGTCGAGTTGATCTGGTTGTTGCACGCCGATTTCAACGTCGATCAGCATCTCTTCTTTGTCCTTGCTGAAGAGTTCCGCGAGGTTGATGGAATTGTGCCAAAGCGCATCTTGCAGGGCGCGCCTCGCGGCTTGTGTATAGTCTTGGCGGCGCAAGCTAGCGCCTTGGCCAAATTCTGTAAGAAGGCGTTGTTTCATTATATTATCCTAATTCAGAGCCAGCCGCGCCAGCGGAAGACAGCGTAAAGCGCGATGCCAATTGCGGTGGACAGCGCGGTGAGCGCAGCAAACGCCCAGATCCATTCCGTGCCCGGCATCCCTGCGACGTTAACCCCAAACAGACCCGTTAGAAACCCGAGCGGCAGGAAGATCGCGGCCATCACCGAGAGCACGTAGCTGTTACGCCCCAGCGTCATAGCACCGTGCGCATCCACGTGTTCTTGGATCGCCATCAGCCTGTCGCGCGACGCATCCAGTGCCTCAACCGTGCGCGCAGTTCTGTTCGCGGCCTCGCGCAAGTGGTTGGAATGGGTCGCCTGCAATGTGCCTGTCACGTCCGTGGCGAGACGTTCGACCGCCTCGCGTTGGGGGCCTACAAAGCGGCTTAATTTGATGATGGATTGGCGCAGCGCGAGGCATTCTTTTGAGGTGCTTTGATCCGCATTGAGCGAGCTTTCTTCAAGCGCGTCCACGTGTTCTTCGAATTCAAGCGATACCGTTTCGATCCTATGGCACAGGCCATCGACCAATGCTGTCAGAAAGGCAGCGGGTGTCGCGGGGGCTGTGCCCTTTTCGGCGTCAACCCTTAGCGCATCGAGCGCCATCAAGCGGCGTTTGCGTACCGATATGATCCGCGTCGACGTCACCCATAGGCGCAGCGACACCATATTTTCTGGGTTCGCGTCTGGGTTCAAATTGACACCCCTGAGCGTGACGATCAAACCGCCCTCGAACGCGTCAACCCGTGGGCGGGTTTCAGCGGCAAGCAAGGCCTTGGCGACCAGTGGATCTACTTGGGTTGCCAGCCAGTCCGCGAGGTTTGGATCAGCCAAATCGAAGTGTGCCCAGCTCCATCCGCGCGTCGGTGCGTTTTCCGCGAGGTCGATCGCGTGCGTTGTGCCGTCAGTGCCGATGTCAAACGCGGCTATGGGGTTGGGTGTGGACATGTGGACCGGTCATTCCTTGTCTCTCGTCGAGGTTGTGTGCATCTTGTCTTAAATGCGATTGAGGGCAAGTGATTTGGAAAAGCGGTATCAGGTTTTTATCAGTTCGACGTTTCAGGATTTGCAGGGTGCGCGCCAAGAAGTTTCGCAAGCTTTGCTAAGGGCGGATTGCTTTCCGGCTGGGATGGAGCTGTTTCCCGCAGCGGACGAAGAGCAGTTTGAGTTCATCAAGACGGTGATTGATCAGTCGGATTACTACATCCTGATTTCAGCGGGGCGCTATGGGTCGATCCATCCTGAGACGGGGCTGAGCTATACTGAGATGGAGTATGATTATGCGGTGGAGACGGGGAAGCCTGTTATTCGGTTGCTGCATAAGGACCCGTTCAATGAGTTGAAGGGGGAGTTTATTGAACAGACGGATGAGGGAAAGAAAGCTCTCATAGCGTTCCGAGAAAGATTGAGTTCAACAAACCTTGTCAGATTTTGGGAAATACCAAAGGAACTAGGCATTGCGGTACTTGTGGCGCTTTCTGATCTGAAACGAAGAAATAATGCAATTGGCTGGGTTAGAGCCGACGCAGCCGTTGACCCAGCGACTTTGGTTGAACTGGATGATCTACGCAAACGCGCAAACTTAATTGAACGCACAACTTCAGAAATTCACACTTCAAATGACGAAAAAGCAGAGTACATAAAGACTCAAATTTTTTGATCAATGCGAAGCCGAGCCTGAAGCGAAGTACCTACCGAAAACTAGTAGAGAACATCGCCGCAGGAGAACTTTTAATGGAGGGTATGGACATACAAGAATTTGAACTTATTGATGAAATCTTACCAATTTTGTTGACTACTGGTTCAATTGTAGGGGATGAGAATGGGTATTCTACAACC
>NZ_JABBAM010000017.1 GCF_018607965.1 Planktotalea sp. | reverse complement strand
GAAAGCCTTGCTGATTATCTGGAACGCCGGCCTGATTTCATTGGGTCAGGCAAGGCCAATCGCTATTTCACCAGCGGTGTTCCTGCACGGGTCAGTGATCGGGCCACCCAATTTATGCGACGAGAAATCTCTTTCGAAAAAGCCTGAACACATAGCTTGAGACAAGACATTTCTTTTGAAAGACCAATGACATGACACAAAATATCGCAATTCTAGGCGCGTCTGGATACACGGGCGCGGAGTTGATCCGCCTGATCGCCACGCATCCCAGTATGCAGATCAAAGCACTGTCGGGCGAGCGTAAAGCAGGCCAACCGCTTGCACAGGTTTTCCCGCATTTGCGCCACCTTGATTTGCCAGATTTGGTAAAGATCGCTGACATTGATTTTATAAATATTGATCTTGCGTTTTGTGCGTTGCCCCATAAGACCAGCCAAGAAGTGATCGCGAAACTTCCACGCGATTTGAAGATCGTCGACCTATCCGCAGATTTCCGTTTGCGTGATCCAGAGGCGTACGAACAATGGTACGGCAATCCCCACAGCGCGGTCGATATGCAGGGCGAGGCTGTCTATGGCCTCACCGAATTTTACCGTGACCAGATCACGAACGCACGTCTTGTGGCAGGCACGGGTTGCAACGCGGCGACGGGCCAATTCCTGCTGCGGCCTTTGATTGCGGCGGGTGTCATTGATCTTGATACCATCATTCTTGATTTGAAGTGCGCGGTCTCTGGGGCAGGGCGCAGTTTGAAGGAAAACCTTTTGCATGCAGAATTGTCAGAAGGCTACGCGGCCTATGCGGTTGGCAGTACGCATCGACACTTAGGCGAGTTTGATCAAGAGTTTTCCGTGTTAGCGGGACGCGAGGTGCGCATCCAGTTCACGCCGCATCTGATCCCCGCGAACCGCGGTATTCTGGCGACGGGGTATGTGTCTGGCGATGCACAGGTGATCCACGACACGCTGGTTGCGCAATACGAGGCCGAGCCGTTCATCGAAGTCCTCCCCATGGGCGAGACACCGAGCACGCATCATGTACGTGGTTCGAACTTTTGTCACATCGGTGTGGTCGCTGATCGCATTGAAGGGCGCGCGATTGTGATTGCAGCGCTGGATAACCTCACGAAGGGAAGCAGCGGACAGGCCTTGCAGAACGCCAATCTAATGTTAGGTCTACCTGAGACGGCTGGGCTGATGCTGGCCCCTTGTTTTCCTTAATTGATTTGGAGACGACCTAATGGCAATGACAGGACTTAAGAAAAAGCGACGTATCCAAGTCGTGGCTTTGACGGTTGTGGCCTTGGCCTTGTCCACGGCTTTGATCGGTTATGCGATGCGCGATGGTATCAATTTTTTTCGCGCACCAAGCCAGATCATCGCCGAACCACCCGCACCGAACGAAGTGTTCCGTATTGGTGGGCTTGTCGAAGAAGGCTCTATCAAACGGGGCGTTGGCGAGGTCATCCGTTTCAGCGTGACCGATGGCGGTGCGAGCATTCCTGTAACCTTTACGGGTGTTCTGCCTGATCTGTTCGAGGAAAATCAGGGCATGGTTGGCATGGGAAGCTACGTGAACGGCGTCTTTGAAGCCTCTGAAATCCTTGCCAAACATGATGAGACCTACATGCCGAAAGAGGTCGTAGATGCCCTGAAGGCGCAAGGTGTGTATCAAGAGCCAGACGCCTAAGCGCGCGGTTGCGTAGTGCTTCATTAACCACCGTTCGCCACATTCCGTTGCAAATGCACTGCAAGGGAAACCCACAACCATAGTCATTGAAAACCAAAACGTCCGTGCGATTGTGCGTGAAATCGTGGCGCGTGAAGGGGGATATGTGAATGATCCTTCCGATCCAGGCGGGGCTACCAATCACGGCGTCACAATCCACACGATGCGTCGTCTAGGGTTGGACCTAACAGGCGATGGGCGCGTAACAAGTGCGGATGTGCGCAAGCTTACACAGGATCAAGCGCTCGACATTTTCGTACAGCATTATTTCGACAAACCTCGCATCTCGAGCTTGCCAGAACCGCTGCAAGCGAGCGTGTTTGATATGTATGTGAACGCGGGTGCGAATGCGGTGAAAATCTTGCAACGTCTTGTAGCCAAGATGGGGTTCGAGTGTTCCAGCGACGGCGTAATCGGTCCTTTGACCATCGCCGCTGTAACGCGTGCATTTGATAGTTCACCGGATCATCTAAGCGACGCCTACGCGATTGAACGGCGCAATTATTATTTTCGTTTGGCGGATAAACGTGCTGCCAGTCGCAAATATGCGCGCACGTGGGCAGGTGGCAAAGGCGGTTGGATCAGCCGCGCAGAGACCTGTATGGCCGCGAAGTATCACCTGACAGCACAGTAATTTCAGCAAAGGATCGCAAAATGGGCATGATGGATCGCGTCTTTACGATGTTGTTTCGTAGCGGTGGCAATATCATCCGCGACACGGCAGAGGTTTTTGTGGAGAACGCTGAAAAAAGTGCTGCGCGCGGCGCTGTGTCGCGCGGCGATGCTTTAGCGCAGTTTGCGGGCGAGTTTCAGGCAAATCAACGCGGGTCCTTTGATTGCTTCATGGATGGGCTGAACCGCATTCCATGTCCAGCGATGGCACTTGGAACGCTGGGGTTGTTTGTGGCGGCGATGGTCGACCCAATCTGGTTCGCGTCGCGCATGCCGAGCATCGCGCTGGTGCCGCAGCCCTTGTGGTGGTTGCTTGGGGCAATCGTGTCATTCTATTTTGGCGCGCGTCATCAGGTGAAAACGCAAGCATTTCAAAAGCAAATTGCAAGCTCACTTGCATTGGCCCCGACCGTCATGCGCAATCTGGATGCGCTAGACGCGATGCGCCCGAAACCAGTTGACCCCACAACACGAACCGAGCCAATTTTGTCCGCGCCCAAACCTATCAAATTCCCCCAAAATGCAGCACTTCAAGACTGGGCAGAGCAGCGTGGCTAATCCCGCGACAATGTGAACCGCGATTATGGTCGAAAACCATTGGCGAGGGGCAGGGTGCGCACTATACCTTGAGGTATGATTACAGAATTTGGACATTTCGCCCTCATCCTCGCCTTTCTCATAGCAATCGTGCAAGCGGTTGTGCCCCTGATCGGTGCGCACAAACATTGGTACGGCTGGATGGCCGTGGCAGAGCCCGCAGCCAAGATGCAATTTCTGTTCACGGCCTTCGCGTTTGCGGCGCTGACTTATGCATTTGTGACCTCTGATTTCTCGCTGCGCCTTGTGTGGTTGAACTCGCATTCCGCCAAACCGATGCTGTACAAAATCAGCGGCGTATGGGGCAACCACGAGGGGTCGATGCTGCTTTGGGTGCTTATCCTGACGCTGTTCGGGGCCTGTGCCGCGTGGTTTGGCGACAATTTGCCACCAACTCTGCGTGCGCGCGTCCTCGCCGTGCAATCCGCAGTCGCAGTCGCGTTCTTCGCGTTCATCTTATTCACATCCAACCCTTTTTTGCGCCTCGCGGTACCGCCCTTTGATGGCCAAGATCTAAACCCGCTGCTGCAAGACCCCGGTTTGGCATTTCACCCTCCGTTCCTTTATCTCGGCTACGTGGGCCTTTCGATGGCGTTTTCCTTCGCGGTTGCGGCCCTTTTGGAAGGTCGCGTTGACGCAGCATGGGCACGCTGGGTCCGTCCATGGACCTTGGCTGCATGGATTTTCCTATCTATCGGCATCGGTCTGGGATCATGGTGGGCCTATTATGAACTTGGCTGGGGCGGTTTCTGGTTCTGGGATCCAGTTGAGAACGCTTCGTTTATGCCGTGGCTTTTAGCAGCAGCCTTGCTTCATTCCGCGATCGTCGTTGAAAAGCGCGAAAGCTTGAAAAGCTGGACCATATTGCTTGCTATCCTTGCCTTCGGCTTCTCCCTTATCGGTACATTCATCGTGCGCTCGGGTCTTTTGACGTCTGTCCATGCCTTTGCCAATGATCCCGAGCGGGGTGTCTTCATCTTGATGATCCTCGCCTTCTTCACAGGCGGTGCGTTGATCCTTTTCGCATTCCGCGCACAGACCATGGAAGCCAAAGGCGTCTTTGGCGTGGTCAGCCGCGAAAGTGCGCTGGTGGCCAATAACGTTCTTCTCGCTGTCGCGTGTTTCGTCGTGTTTGTTGGCACCCTTTGGCCCATGTTTGCAGAGATGTTCTTTGATCGCAAACTCTCTGTCGGGGCGCCGTTCTTCAACATGGCGTTCACGCCGTTCATGGTAATCCTTGGCTTGATCCTGCCGATCGGCTCCACGCTCGCTTGGAAGCGCGGGAAACTACGGCGTGCAGCCCATCAAATGCGCTACGTCTTTGTGCTGGCCTTGGCTTTGGCGCTGCTGGTTTGGGTCATGCAAACAGGTCGTTCCTTGATGGGGCCAGTTGGATTGTTCCTAGGCGCATGGATGGTCTTCGGCGCGATGCTTGACCTGTGGATGCGCGCGGGACGAAAATGGTCGCGCGTGTTGCGCCTTCCGCGCGCGGACTGGGGCAAGTCCTTTGCGCATGGCGGCCTTGGTGTCACAATGTTTGGCATTGCGGGCCTGATGGCGT
Organism: Planktotalea sp.; assembly: GCF_018607965.1. GTDB lineage: Bacteria > Pseudomonadota > Alphaproteobacteria > Rhodobacterales > Rhodobacteraceae > Planktotalea. The sequence goes on along the minus strand of NZ_JABBAM010000017.1, from coordinate 23,317 downwards.
GGCAAGTTGAAGATATCCGGGTTGCGAAACTGAACGAACCTTTCACGGTAGGCCAGTTTGAATTGGAACTCACAGGCGTTAATCGTGTTCAGGGACCAAACTACCTCTCGACGATGGGCGACGTGATTTTGCGCACCAATGGCGAACAGATCGCCGTGTTGAACCCTGAAAAACGCAACTATCCCGTGGCGCAAATGCCAACAACAGAAGCCGCAATCGACTATCGTTTCTTGCGTGATGTCTATGTGGTGATCGGTGATCCACAACAGGGGGGGGGCTGGACCTTGCGGACCTATATCAAGCCGCTCGCAAACTGGATTTGGGCGGGTGTTCTGATGATGGCCTTTGGTGGTTTCCTGAGCCTATCTGATCGTCGTTTCCGTGTTGGCGCGGGCGCGAGTAAACGTCGGGAACGCGCGGTGCCAGCGGAATGAGGTTTGTTCTTGTCGCACTGTTATTAACTTTTGCGGTGCCTGTACATGCCGTGCAGCCTGACGAAATGCTCGCAGATCCAGCCTTGGAAACCCGCGCGCGCGATCTGTCCAAGGGGCTGCGCTGCCTCGTGTGTCAAAACGAATCCATCGATGAAAGCGATGCCTCTTTGGCGCGTGATCTTCGCATTCTGGTACGTGACCGGCTTGTAGCGGGTGACACAGATGAGCAAGCGATTGCTTTCATCGTAGATCGTTACGGCGAATATGTCCTGCTTCGACCCACCGTCACAGGCTCGAACTGGTTGCTTTGGGCGGCGGGTCCGCTCATGCTCTTGCTCGCGGGGGGAGTCGGGTTCGGATATCTTCGCACCCGCGCTTATACGCCCGAACAAAAGCTGGTGGCGCTGAGCGATGCAGAGAAAACAAGGCTGGCCGAAGTGCTAGATAAAGACCGCTAAGGCGCGACTGAATAGACGGGAATGAGCATGGACTATCAAACGATCACCTACACATTCGCAGACAACACTGCGACGATCACGCTGAACCGACCAGACGTCATGAACGCACTGAGCACGCAAATGCGCGCAGAAATCACGGATGCGGTACGCACAGGCGGTAAAGAAGCACGCTGCGTTGTGCTCACAGGGGCGGGGCGCGCGTTCTGCTCTGGTCAGGATTTGGGTGATCGTGCGAACGCAGGCAACATGGACCTTGAGCGCACGTTGCGCGACGAATACCAACCCATGCTACAAGCGATCACGTCTTGCCCTGTTCCAACCATTAGCGCCGTAAACGGCGCTGCGGCGGGTGCTGGTGCAAACCTTGCGCTTGGTGCAGATATCGTCATTGCCTCTGAAAAAGCCTTTTTTATGCAAGCGTTCACTAAAATCGGTTTGATCCCCGATGCAGGTGGAACGTACTTCATGCCGCGTCAAATGGGCATGGCTAAAGCAATGGGCGCAGCCCTTTTCGCCGACAAGATCACAGCCACCCAAGCCGAACGCTGGGGCATGATCTGGGAATCTGTTCCGGAGGATGAATTTGAAGCGACCTGGAAAGCCCGCGCAAAACACCTCGCCAATGGCCCAACCGCGGCCTACGCCGAAGCAAAGACCGCAATCCGTGCTTCGTTCGAAAACTCGCTAGAGGATCAACTTGCACTTGAGGCAAAACTCCAAGGTAAATGCGGTCAAACCCGCGACTTCAAAGAGGGCGTTCTTGCCTTCCTAGACAAACGCTCTGCCGAGTTTGAGGGGCGCTGAACCTAGGCGTCTCTTTTCCCAAAATATCGGGCCTTATATATCAAACGCACCACCAATTTAGCTTATATACTGCGGGCAATGAATCCAAAACGCGGGACTGCAGGATAAGTCGATAAACGGCGCGGTACTGGCGTTGAGAAAGCAGATTATCCGCAGCGATGGGGATGGGCTGGCGCATGTTGAGGCCTTGCTCTTAATACGTGGTGTGGAATTGCCCGAAATGTGTGTTGCAAAGTGCTATGCCATCGTTTTGCACAATATGCGTTGATTACTTATTTTATATAATATTCCAACAAGTTGAATGCAGCAGGGAATACTATGCCAGATCAAAACGAATAGGAAAAGCAGGCGGCAAACCTGCCTAAATCTAAGTTGAAGCGTAAGCGCGCGACTTATGCTTAACTTGTTGAGAAGCTTGCTGATATTGGAATCAGTGAGAAAGAGGTTAACGGCGCTAACAAGCTGTCCCGTGGGACGTTTTCAGCGGCGTTTATGTTGGTATGTTAAAGAGTTGTTGGGTCATCGCAGTTGCATTTGGAATAGTTGCATTCGGAAGTTTAGGGCAAGCCCAAGAGCAGAAAGCTGAAGCAAATAAAGCACCCGCTCAACAGCAAGCAAGTTCCATAGAACTTCCGAACCCCTTTCCGGTAATTGTTATCGAAAGCGATAAAACTACCAGTGCCAGAGACCGCGAAAAAAATGAAAGCAGACAGCGTGAAATAGACGATCTTATTGCCCAGCAGGGAATGAACTCTGCTACACAATCTATCGAAGCTGCCACCCGCGATATGAGGGATTATTCTCTGTACTCCACAATCTTTGTGGGAGTCGGCACTATTCTTCTTCTCTACACCCTAGGGCTGACTAGAAGCGCCAACAATGCTGCCATGCGTGGGGCTATGGCATCGGAAAAACTTCTCACAGAAATTGAAAGGCCGTGGGTTTTGTTTCATGTTTTGGACATCCAGCCAACCACGGCTAGGGGCGAAGAAAGAGGTGTCATTCAAAACGCTATTGCTGCGAATGTTAAAACGATAAATTGCGGTAGGAGTCCCGCAATTGATGCGCGAAGCATCACTTCTTTCAAGATCGGGTCCGAAAGCAGTCCGCTACGCTTTTCTGAAGCGTCTATCTTCGAGAATAGCGGCTCTGTTACAATTGGCCCCGGGCAGATCGGGCCGGGATCTATGGGCGTCTTTACTGGAACGGAACGCGATGAACTCATGAGCGGAAGAATGCTTATATACGGTAGGACTTTGATCCAATATCGAGCGCCTGGCAGTAAAATATTGCGTGAAACCGAAACTTGCAGTTCCTTTCGCATCATGCCCAACTTCGGAAAGAATGGGAAATTGGTGGGTTTCGGAGTTCACGAACAGCCATATGGTAAGCACAACAGAACGACATAAAACACTAATCATTCCTCACACCCCGCTTGGTGCATTTGATACATTAGGCCGAAAATTTCCCGGGGTAGCGGGAAAGCAGCGGGGGCAGAGCCCAAATCAAATAATAAATGTAGGGGAGTAGTGCAGGTTTCTGTTGCCAGGTACCTGCGAACCCCGCCTAAAGTCGCTAAACCGTAGGGCTTAAGTTTTCAATAGTTCCGGTAGCTTACGCTGCCATCGCCATTGGAGCACGATTGTCATTTGCAATTGTACATTTTGGGCCGATACGGTGGCACCCAGCCGAAACAAAGCTAACCTCTTTAGACGTTCGTCGATCCTATTTCGACCCCCTCCGCCGTCAAATGAACGGGCTATTGGTGAAGTCGCCGGGTACCGCCCCCGGGTCCGATCCGCTTATTACAAGCGCGTTTATGTTCATAGTTCTTGCGAACAAGACTAATATAGGAAGCCCTTAGAGGTTTGCCAAGAGCAGATACGCTGCAGGACCCGCTTCTAGCGAAAAATAAAGCATCGCTTTTTTGAAAGGCAGCTTGTCTATCACGATTGAAATCAGACGCCCAGTTGCAGCGCCCGCATAGGCCACGCCGATCATAGCGTATGCCATCGGCAGGCCCGTCCAAATTGCGAAAAGACCAATCGCGACGAATAATCCTCCCACAGACGCACGCATCTCACTTAGCCCCATATTAGTGTCACCGATCTTCAGATCGAGGGCAGAAGCGGTAAAGCGCGGAGCAAGAAAGCCAAAAGCACCAAAGGCGATGGTCATCAGCGCGACGAGTATGTTTAAAATATCTATCATATTAGATGTTCGCAGGGATTTAAGCTTTGGATCACTCTACGCTCTTTTGGGCGCTTCATGATCTGCGCGCGCTTGCATCGCTGACAGACCCAGCGTTTTGGTTTCGGCCTCTAGATCGGACAGGGCAAGCTCGGTCGCTTGTTGGTCATTGGCTTGCAGAGCATCCGCAATCGTTGTGTGCAGCGCGATGATCCGTTCGCGCGAACGGGCGGTAAAGGTGATCATATTCATCAGGGGCTGCATGGCCTCGACCGCGCCTGCAAGCTGGTAGGACAACACGGGATTTCCTGCGCCATCGACCAACGCACGGTGGAACGCGACGTCACTGGCGCACCAGCTTTCATCGCTGAGGCCTGGTTGGGTCTGGCGGAAGATCTCTGCGCGCATGGTCGCCAATTGATCTGGCGTGCGACGGATCGCGGCCAAAGGCGCACACGCACGTTCAAGCGCAAACCGCGCTTCGCAGGCGACATCGAAACTGACGGCATTCATCGATAGCAGAAGGGTCGAGGTGGTGATCTGCTGGCCATATGCTTCTTCAAAGCTGAGGCGATTAACGAAAGCGCCACCAAAAGCACCGCGTTGCGTGCGGATCAGGCTTTGCGCGGCGAGACGTTTCAAGGCTTCACGTACAGTCGCACGCGACACTTCGAATTGTTCAGACAATTCCGCCTCTGACGGCAGGCGTTCATCTACGATCAAAGCACCACTGACAATCGCATCGCGGATTGCCTTGGCAATCTGTGCGGAAAGGTCTGATTTCGAATTTGGATCAATTTTCATTTGTCAGACGTTTAAATGTCTGACATTAAAAATGCAACTGAAACTAACAGTGATTCACGCTCATGATCCGATCAACCCTTTGGCTTAGCTTCTTTGCAGTTATCCTGCTGTCGTGGGCGATGCTGTATATGATGGCACTGCAAATGGACGTCGATCTGATCGGACGTCCCGGTGAAATGGGTCGCGCGATGGCTGCGATGGATCCGCGGATGCCAATGTCGATGCCCATGGCAGAGTTCGGACCGCTGTTTGCAATGTGGGCGGTTATGATGGCCGCGATGATGCTACCAACAATGGTGCCAACGCTGCGCAGCTACGAGGCGCTGATGGTGTCTGCCAATGGCACACGGGCAGGGTGGTTGGGCGTTATCACAGGTTACATGATCGTTTGGATCGCCTTTGCAGCACTGGTTACAGCTGTTCAGCTTGCGCTGCTATTTGGCGGTGTCGTTGATATGTTGGGCATCCCGAAATCCAAACTCTTTGCGGCGGCCTTGCTTATAGTGGTAGGTTTGTTCCAATTCACACGCGCCAAGGAAATTTGCCATGGCGTGTGCCATAGCCCAATGAATTACTTTTTAGGTCGCTGGAAAACAGGGTTCACGGGCGGTCTGCAAATGGGTCTTGGCCTTGGCGCGTTCTGTGTTGGCTGTTGCTGGGGCTTCATGGCGCTTGGCTTTGTGGGCGGCGTGATGAGCCTGCTCTGGATGGGCCTTGCGACATTCTTTATGGTCATCGAAAAACTGCCCCAAATCGGGCATTATGTAACAAAACCAATGGGGGCGATCCTGATCGCATCTGGGGCAGCGGTGCTGCTTTGGACCCCGCTCATGGGAGGATAGAACCACATGGCAGTTAAAAAAATGCCCGACGCGGATCGTTTGCCGGTCAGCCAACGTATCGACAGCCGGATGAGCAATCCGAAACGTCGCACAGCATCGCCTACGGATTGGGCAATCAAAGGCGAATTGTTCCTGAATTGCTCTTGCGAGTTGTTCTGCCCCTGTGTTGTCTCGCTTGGTGCACACCCTCCCACGGAAGGGCACTGTAACGCTTGGATGGCAATCGCGATTGATGAAGGTCATTACGAGGGCGAAGACCTAAGTGGGCTGAACGTCGGTCTTATGGTCGAAATTCCGGGCCGTATGGCGGAAGGTGGCTGGAAGGTTGCGGCCTATGTGGACGAACGCGCCTCAGGCAAAGCATACAACGGCATTTTGCAGATTTTCTCAGGTGCGGCTGGTGGAACGACAGGTCTGTTTACGATGCTGGTCAGCGATATCGTGAATGCAGAACGCGAAAAAGTTGAAATCGTACGCGATGGAAAGAAGCGCGGTCTGTATATTGGTCGCAAAATCCAAGGCGAGATCGAGATGATAGAAGGTTCAAGCCCAGATCATCCGGTGATGATTTCCAATTCGAAATATTGGATGGGCCCAGACATCATCGCCGCAAAGGGCATCAAATCCAAAGTGCGTGATTTCGGTCGTATTTGGGACTTTGGTGGCAAGTCAGCTGAAATTTGCCCGATTGACTGGAGCGGCGCAAAGAAATGATCACACCTGAATATTGCGCCATGATGGCGCGCTATAACGCCTGGCAAAATGCAGAGCTGTTGACGTCGCTTAAAGCGATGACAGAGGCTGACTTGCGCCTCGATCGTGGCGCGTTCTTTGGCTCAATTTTTCGGACTGTGAACCATTTGCTTTGGGGGGATACGCTTTGGATATCTCGTTTCGACGACGGCGTTGGCCCCGCCGAAACGGATCTGACGAAGACCGACACCACAGACATGACCCAATCGTTGGGGCAGTGGTCGACAGAGCGATCTCGTACCGATGCGCGTTTCATAGCGTGGGCGGACGAGCTGACAGAAGCAGACATTTCAGGTGATCTGACATGGTTCTCTGGATCCATCCAAGCCGATATCAGCAAGTCGCGCGCAATGTGCATTGTTCAGATTTTCAATCACCAAACCCATCATCGTGGGCAAGTTCACGCTATGCTCGGCGCTGCGAACGCGCCGATGTACACAACCGATGTTCCCTTTTTGCCGGAGTAGCCCAATATGGCTCTTATTTCGCTCTCACGTCGCTTGCGCCGTACACCGTTTTCTGAAGGTGTCGAAGCCGCAGGCGTCAAAGGCTATACCGTTTACAACCGTATGCTTTTGCCGACGGTTTTCCGTTCGGTTCAAGAGGATTATCACCACCTGAAGTCTGCCGTGCAGATTTGGGATGTTTCGGTGGAACGCCAAGTTGAGTTGCGCGGGCCAGATGCGGGGCGTTTGATGCAAATGCTGACACCTCGCGATCTGCGCGGAATGAGCCCGGGACAGTGTTACTATGTGCCCATCGTTGATGAAACAGGCGGGATGCTGAATGATCCCGTGGCTGTGAAATTGGCAGAGGACCGTTGGTGGATTTCAATAGCAGACAGTGATCTGTTGTTGTGGGTCAAAGGCATTGCATACGGCTATCGTTTGGACGTTTTGGTGGATGAGCCAGATATTTCACCGCTTGCCGTGCAAGGCCCCAAAGCCGAAGAGTTGATGGTGCGGGTTTTTGGTGACGCTGTGAAGAACATAAAGTTCTTTCGCTATGGCATGTTTGAATTCCAAGGGCGTCAGCTGGTTGTGGCGCGCTCTGGTTATTCCAAGCAGGGCGGTTTTGAAATCTATGTCGAGGGCAGTGATCTTGGCATGCCGCTTTGGAACGCGTTGATGGAGGCGGGCAACGATTTGGACGTCTTTGCAGGATGTCCTAACCTGATCGAACGCATCGAGGGTGGTTTGTTGTCCTACGGCAACGACATGAACGACGACAACACGCCGCATGAGTGTGGGCTAGGCAAGTTTTGTAATACATCAACCGCGATTGGCTGTGTGGGGCGTGACGCGCTTTTGCGGGTTGCTAAAGAGGGACCCGTGAAGCAATTGCGCCCGATAGAAATTCACGGCGATGCTGTTCCGCCTTGCGATCGGCTTTGGCCCTTGATGGATGGGGATCGCCAAGTTGGAACGGTGAGCTCTGCGGCGTATAGTCCTGATTTTGCAACAAATGTTGCGATTGGAATGGTGCGGATGACCCATTGGGATGGGGGCAGCGAATTGGATGTTGTAACGCCGAATGGTGTCCAACCTGTAACGGTTTGGGAAACGTTTTGGACTTGATCGAGTTCGGACTGGGGCCAGCCCCAGACCCCGAAGTTTACTTGGAAAGATGAAGGATTAAGAGATGTTTAATGCACTTGTTGTGAATAAGAATGACGAAGGTAAGACCAGCGCGGCTGTGGAGCAGATTGGTCTTGATCAGCTGCCCGCAGGCGATGTGACGGTGGCTGTGGAGTACTCCACAGTTAACTACAAAGACGGACTGTGCATAGGACCCGGTGGCGGATTGGTGCGTAATTACCCACATATTCCGGGCATTGATTTTGCGGGGACTGTCGAGGCCTCTGATGACGCGCGTTACAAAGCGGGCGACAAGGTTGTTTTGACAGGATGGCGTGTGGGCGAGGCCCATTGGGGCGGTTATTCGCAGAAAGCGCGCGTTAAGGCAGATTGGCTTGTGCCACTGCCCAATGGTTTAGACACGCGTCAAGCGATGGCTGTTGGGACGGCTGGTTTCACAGCGATGTTGGCTGTCATGGCGCTTGAGGATCATGGGATCAAGGATGGTCCTATTCTTGTGACAGGTGCAGCGGGTGGTGTCGGGTCTGTTGCAACTGCGATCTTAGCGCATTTGGGTCATCAGGTTGCGGCGGTCACGGGGCGTCCTGAAACGGCGGACTACCTGACTGCTTTGGGTGCGACGCAGATCGTTGCGCGTGAAGAGCTGAACGAGACAATCAAGCGTCCGATGGAAGCCGAAGCGTGGGGCGGGTGTGTCGACGCAGTAGGCGGCGACATGCTGGCGCGCGTTCTAGGCCAGATGAAGTACGGCGCGTCTGTTTCTGCGGTTGGCCTGGCGGGGGGAGCGGGTTTGCCTGCGACGGTTATACCGTTCCTACTGCGCGGCGTAAATCTGCTGGGTATCGACAGCGTCATGCAGCCTTATGAGAACCGTTTGCGCGCATGGGAGAGGATCGCAAAGGATCTGCCGATGGATAAGTTGGAAGCTATGGTCCAACCAGCAACGCTTTCAGATTTGCCGGGTCTTGGTCGCGACATTCTGAAGGGCCAAGTCAAGGGTCGCGTTGTGGTTAACGTAAACGCATAGGCGATTTTGGGCAGGTGCCATCTTGCTTGGTGCCTGCCTATACGTTACCCACCTAACCATGACACAGATGCACACACTGACCCTACCAACAATGAATCCGTTTTATCGCCTGAGCGTATAGCAGGGCGTTTAAGTAGCATTTGAGCATTTTGAAACCGTCCCGAGGGGCGGTTTTTTATGAACTATGCGGCTCTCGGGGGAACTTGAGAGAGACGACATGACCGATATTACGACCCGTGCTGCGTGCGCGGCTGACGTGCGCGAAATCGTGAAGATGATTGCGCTTTTGTCAGAACACCATGGTGATACCGCTAGAATTAGCGCAGAATCTCTGATTTTTCTTTGCTTTGGCCCTACGCCTTGGCTATCGCTAATTGTTGCTGAGCAAAGTGATGAAATCGTCGGGTACGCCGCTCTGCAAAGCAATATCCAATTACAATTTGCGCATCGTTTGATGGATGTGCAGCACCTGCTTGTGTAGCCCCATGCACGTGGTCGCGGTGCAGGTCGGGCGTTGATGGAGGCCGCTTGCAACGCTGCTTGGCTGCATCGATGTAGTGGTGTCACGCTAGGGGTGATGGGGCATAATAAAGAGGCACAGGAGTTCTACAAAAGCATCGGCTTTGTTGAACGCGAAACATCAGGTGCCATTCAAATGATATGCGACTTGGACTTGCGTGCACCACGCGCAGCACCCTAAAGTTGGCGAAACATGACACACAGACGAGGCCCACTGATGAGCTATGATCCAGAAAACATTTTCGCGAAAATTCTACGTGGCGAAATCCCGAGTTTCAAAGTCTATGAGGACGCCGCAACCTATTGTTTTATGGACATCATGCCGCGCAGTGACGGGCATTGCTTGGTCATCCCGAAAACCCCGTGCCGCAATATTCTGGATGCAACGCCTGAGCAATTGAGTGCGTGTATGGCGACTGTGCAAAAGGTGTCTAATGCCTGTATGAAGGCATTTGGCGCGGACGGGATTTCGCTTCAACAGTTTTCAGAGGCAGCAGGCGGGCAGGAGGTGTTCCATTTGCACTTTCACATCCATCCTCGCCATGCGGGCTTGGCGATGCGTGCGCCCGGTAAGATGGGCGATATGGATGTAATCAAGGGCCATGCTGAAGCAATTTCAGCGGAGCTTTAGGATGTCTTCGATCTTATAGTAGCATCTAGGGTGAGCGTCGTGAGACGCTGCCTCAGCCGGTACTCAATTCGACGTCACTTGCTCAATGCAACCAGAGGAATTTTTTAAACTGCCTAAATTGTTAGCATTTTGCGGAAGGTGTGTTAGCCTTTTGGAACGTAATAGCCAAAAACAATTGAATAGGGAAATTTTTTTTAAACCTCCTCTCACAGATCTTCCGATCAAAACCGCAGATGGCGGTTTTTACGGGGGATTTAGCGTCAACGTGACTGTTGTCTCTAAAATCATCATTAGCGTGCTGGTTGTCTGATGCATCTTCTGGCCAGTAAAAGCCGGAGCTGTGCTTAGCACCTGGAACGCTGCAATTTTAACAACTTTGCCGCTTGGTATATTTGGGTCGTTGCGTTCTTCGTGATCGTTTGCCTTGGGCTTGCAATATGGCCGACGGCGGGTCGTTTGAACCTTGGGCAAGACGGTGAAAAACCGGAATTCAGTAATTTCTCATGGTTCTCCATGATGTTTGGTGCCGGTATTGTTGTTGGTATGCTGACATGGGCGGTCGCAGAACCCATTGCGCATTTCAAAAACAACCCAGCTGTTATTCAGGGCATGAACACAGCGCTAAGCCAAGACAATGTGCGGGAAGCCTATATATGGTCATACCTGCATTGGGGTCTTGGCGCATGGGCCTGCTACGCGGTTGCGGGTCTTTCGCTTGCATTCTTTAGCTATCGTCGTGGTTTATCGCTGACGATCCGGTCTGCTTTGACGCCATTGTTTGGCAAAGCACTGTCCGGCACCCTTGGTCACATCATTGACATTGTAGCCGTTGTTGCGGCCATCTTGGGCGTCGCACAGACGCTTGGTTTTGGTGTTGAGCAATTCGTAGCCGGCCTTACGCGCGTCGGTATCGGCGGATTGGCGATGGAGGACGGATCTGCAACCACATTGGGTATCGTGATCGCGCTTCTTGTGATCATGGTTGCTTCCACACTTTCCGCGCTGTTGGGCGTTGGTAAAGGCATTAAGTGGCTGTCCAATATCAACATGGTTCTGTCGATCATGCTCCTTGGTCTCTTTATCATCTTCGGGGCAACGTGGTTTGGTGCGACGGCCTTCTTCGTGGGCATCTGGGACTACCTCGTGGCGCTGCCATGGCTTAGCTTTAACGTCTATGCCTCTGATGGTGTCGAGGGTTCCGAAGCGTTCAAGCTGGCGCAGTGGCAGGGCTGGTGGCCCGTGTTTTACTGGGCTTGGTGGATTGCTTTTGCAACGTTCGTGGGTCTGTTCCTTGCACGTATCTCCAAGGGTCGCACAATCCGTGAATTCGTATTGGGCGCGATGATTGTTCCATCGCTGATGTGTTTTGTCTGGTTCGCTTGGGCCGGTGGCACAGCGGTTGATCTGGAACTGAATGGGGATGCGAATGGCGTCATCTTGGATGCAGCAAACGGCGATAAAATCTTCGCTATGACGGCGTTTATGCTTGAGCCTATCTCACAAGCCTTGTCATGGTTTATGGCCGTGATGATCGTAGTCTTGCTGATGACGTTCTTGGTCACGTCTGCTGACTCTGCGGTTTTGATTGTGAACACGATCAACGCTGCGGGTGATGTAGGTCCAAAGGCGCGTCCGCATATCTTGTTCTGGGGCGGGGCTTTGGCGCTTGTGGTTGGCGGTTTGCTGGTTTCTGGCGGCACAAGCGCCATTCAAACGGCGATGGTGATCGGTGCACTACCGTTTTCGTTTGTGATGGTCTTGATGTGTATTGCGTTGATCAAAGCGATCTACAACGATGGCCGTCGTGAAGCCGCCGGCGTACCAACAACGCATAGTGAAATCACAACTGCAACACCTGCTGAGTAATTAGCAAAGTGACGTAAGAAAAAAGGGGCCCCAACAGCTTGCGCGTCGGGGCCTTTTACGTTTGGTTAGATCAACTTAGTATTGGGGATATTTTTCATGACACTCGACTTGGATTTCGTACGCGCGCAGTTTCCTGCATTTAGTGATCCTACGCTGCAAGAGCAGGCGTTTTTCGAAAATGCAGGTGGCAGTTATACCTGTGCGCCTGTGATAGATCGCCTGACGCGCTTTTATACGCAGCGCAAAGTGCAGCCCTATGCGCCTTATGACGCGTCCCGCCTTGGCGGGGAAGAGATGGACGAAGCCCGCACGCGTCTTGCGGCGATCATGGGGGTGGATACGGATGAAGTGTCGTTTGGCCCCTCAACAACGCAAAACGTCTATGTTTTAGCGCAGGCATTTGCGACGTTTATGGAACCGGGCGAAGCGATTATTGTCACCAACCAAGATCATGAGGCGAACTCTGGCCCGTGGCGTCGCTTGAAAGAGCGCGGCATCGAAATTCGTGAATGGAAGATTGATCCAGACACAGGTCACCTTGATCCCGAAACGCTGGCTGACCTTTTGGATGAAAAAGTGCGGCTTGTGTGTTTCCCGCATTGTTCAAACGTTGTGGGCGAGATCAATCCAGTTACAGAAATCACTGCGATGGCCCATGCTGCGGGTGCGTTTGTGTGTGTCGATGGCGTGTCATATGCCCCTCACGGTATCCCGAATGTAGGTGAGCTGGGTCCTGATATCTACATGTTCTCGGCCTATAAAACCTATGGTCCACATCAAGGAATCAAGGTCGTGCGCCGTGCTCTAGGCGAGGCGTTGCCCAACCAAGGGCACCACTTTAATGGCGCCACTTTGTATAAACGCTTCACGCCAGCGGGCCCTGATCACGCGCAAGTTGCGGCCAGCGCGGGTATGGCTGACTACATCGATGCGCTCGCTGCGCACCACGGGGTGTTGGGTGATGCGGCTGTGCGCGGCGCGGGAGTGCATGATCTAATGCGCGCCCATGAGGTGTCTTTGTTGCAGCCCTTGCTGGATTACGTTTCAGCCAAGAATTCAGTGCGTTTGATTGGTCCAGATACGGCGGCGACCCGCGCGCCGACGGTTGCTTTGGCGACGCAATCCAATGCCGAAAACTTGGCGGCTGATCTCGCGAAACACAAGGTCATGGCTGGGGGCGGCGATTTTTATGCACAGCGTGGCCTTAGGGCAATGGACGTTGATCTGGACAAAGGCGTTTTGCGGCTTAGTTTCACACATTATACGTCAAAAGACGAAGTCGATCTGCTTTTGAATGCCTTGGATGATATTCTTTGATCTGTTCGGCGCAAAAACGCGTATATTAAGTAAAAGTAACGTTAGGGCGTCGCGTGAGCACTCAAAAACCAATTATTGTCTGGTTCCGTCGGGACCTGCGCGTCTCGGATCATCCCGCTTTATCGGCCGCTTGCGCCAGCGGAGCACCTGTAATTGCGGTCTTCATCAAAGATGATCTGGTCGACACGCTCGGCGCAGCCCCCAAATGGCGTCTGGGAGAAGCCCTAAAACTTTTTGCTGAAACTTTTACGGCACATGGGTCGTGTCTTATCTTGCGCACAGGCAACGCGCTTGAGGTTTTGCAACAGATGATCGAAGAAACAGACGCCCAAAGCGTGTATTGGACGCGGCTTTATGACCCGAAATGCGTGGCGCGCGACACAGAAATCAAATCGTCCCTGCGCGAAAGCGGCATCGATGCGAGAAGTTTTGGGGGGCATCTGATGTTTGAACCTTGGACGGTCGAAAACAAGACGGGTGGCATGTATAAAGTCTACACGCCGTTCTGGAAGTCGGTGAAAGATCGTGGTGTTGATGCGCCGCTATCTGTGCCAAAACAGATCACCGCGCCTGCGGTTTCGCCCGCAAGTGATGATTTGAACGACTGGCAAATGGGCGCGGCCCTGCGCCGTGGAGAACCGATCCTTGCGCGCCATGCACAGGTGGGGGAAGCAGCCGCACAAGATCGTCTTGCGGACTTCATTGACGAGAATGTCGCCGAATACATCAAGATGCGCGATGTACCGTCAGCGCGTGGCACGTCTGGTCTTAGTGAGAACCTTGCGCTGGGTGAAATTTCACCGCACCAATGCTGGCACGCAGGGATGCGCGCCTTGCACGAGGGCAAAGATGACGCAGAGGTCTTTTTGAAAGAACTGGTGTGGCGCGAGTTTGCCTACCATTTGATGCACCACACCCCCCACATTCTGGAGAGCAATTGGAAGCCCGATTGGGACAAGTTCAAGTGGAACGAAGATGTGTCCCATCCTGAAGTGCAAGCGTGGATGCAAGGGCGCACAGGAATTGAATTCGTCGATTCCGCGATGCGTGAAATGTATGTCACGGGCAAGATGCACAACCGTGGTCGCATGATCGTGGCCTGCTACCTCACCAAACATCTGCTGACCCATTGGAAGGTGGGTATGGCGTGGTTCGAGGACTGTTTGACGGACTGGGATCCAGCATCGAACGCGATGGGTTGGCAGTGGGCGGCTGGATCTGGTCCGGATGCATCGCCTTATTTTCGCGTATTTAACCCTGTCTCGCAGCTTGATAAATTTGATGCAGGACGTGGCTATCCGCGTGCTTGGATTGCGGAAGGGCAAAGTAACCCGCCAGACACCGCGCTTAGCTATTTTGACGCAATTCCACAGAGTTGGAACTTAAAAGCGACTAACATTTATCCGCAACCGATTGTAGAGGCAGCAGCAGGGCGCTTGCGTGCGCTTGATGCCTACCAAGGGCGCGGATTTTAAAATAATGATACTATATAAGAGAGCGAAAAGCGTGAAAGCTTTGCTCGTTTCACCAATTGGGGGGTGATATGATCCATACAACAACTGAGGGCCAAACCGGCCTACCGCGCTATTTCACCCAAGTGTTCAAGATGTCGAATGACATGAACAACGGGCGTTGCGATTTTCATTTGCCAGACGGGCGCGTGTTTCGCGCAGAGGGTAAGAACCCGGGACCTGTAGCTGAATTGCACATCCATAACTCTGATCTGTTCGCGCGTTTGATCCGCGAGGGGGATCTGGGTTTTTGTGACGCATATCTTGATGCGTGGTGGTCCACACCTGATTTGCAGGCGTTCATGGACCTTGTTCATATGGACAATGACGTTGTTTACGACGGTTTTCCCGGTATGGGTCTTGTGCGCATTATGGAAAAATTTCGGTTTTGGATGCAACGAAATCACAAGGAACAGGCGCGTAAGAATATTTCGTACCATTATGATCTTGGAAACGAATTTTACGGGCTGTGGCTTGATGAAACCATGACCTATTCGTCGGCGATTTTTGAGACGGGTCAGGAAAGCACCGAAAAGGCGCAAACGGCTAAATACGCCTCAATGGTTGATGAAATGGGCGTCAAAGCGGGCGATCATGTTCTGGAAATCGGCTGTGGCTGGGGTGGATTTGCCGAATATGCCGCTAAGGAACGTGGGTTAAAGGTGACGGGTCTTACGATCAGTGAAGAGCAGTTTAAATACGCTAAGGAACGCATTGAAAAGGCTGGTCTTTCCGATTTGGTCGACTTTAAAATGCAGGACTACCGAGATGAAACGGGCATCTACGATGGCATCGCGTCAATTGAGATGTTTGAAGCGGTGGGCGAAAAATACTGGTCTGTGTATTTTGAATCGGTTCGGGATCGCTTGAAACCTGGTGCGCAAGCAACCTTGCAGATCATCACGGTCGCGGATCGGCGTTGGGATGTGTATAAACGGGGGGTGGACTTTATTCAGAAATATATCTTTCCAGGTGGCATGCTCCCAAGCCCGAAAGCGTTAACCGTTCAGGTTAACAAGGCTGGGTTAGACGTTGTTAAATCAAAAGAATTTGGTGAAAGCTATTCAATCACTTTGCGCCGTTGGTTTGAAATGTTCAACGCGAAATGGGACCAAGTGTCAGCCATGGGATTTGATGATCGCTTCCGTCGCATGTGGAACTTTTATCTGACCTCTTGCGCATCGACGTTTCAAAGCGGAAAATGTGACGTAACTCAGATCACAATTCGCAAGCCAATCTGACTTGGAAAGGTCATAAGATGCCAACAGCCGCCCGTATGATAGCTGCCATTTGTCTTGCTGCATTGGCTTGGGTGCTTTCTGAACAGATCAAAACCTTGTTTGAAGAAGATAAAGTCTTTGGGTATTTTAATATCATCAATCTGGTTTTGGGGTTAGTCATTGGCTGGCAGGTTATTGGATCATGCGCAGGTCGCGGATACAGCGCTGCGTTCAACAATGGCCTCACGGGCGGAGTAGTTTTGGTGTTTTGGGGGCTGTTCAGCCATTCTGGCGAGCGCATGATCAAGCTTTCGATGCGCAACCGCTATGGCGGGGCATTTGATGCGGTGGCAGGCATGTTCCAAATCATGTGGGACAATGCGATATTGATTGCGACGCCCATTATCGCGCTCATGCTGATTGTCGGGTCGGCTGTGACCGGGTTGATTGCTGAAATGACGTCTAAACGAGCATCATGAGCACGTCGTTATTTTTCTACGGAACACTCTGCCATATTCCACTATTGGAACTTGTGCTGGGACGAACGCGCGATGAAATCGAGATTTCGCAGTGTGAACTGAACGATCATTTTGTCAGTTGGGTAAAGGATGAATCCTTCCCGATGATTGCATCGCAATCGGGTGCGATTTTGCGTGGTCTTCTTGTTCAAGGTTTGAATGAGGATGACGTTGCAAGGCTTCGGTTTTATGAGGGTGGATTTGATTATGATCTGTCAGACGTCAGAATTATGACACCGACGGGTGAAATCCCTGCACTGGTCTTTTTTCCAGAGCCGGGCCTTTGGACAGCAGGGGAACCTTGGGAACTCAGTGACTGGATTGAGGCGTGGGGCGATGTCAGTCTGAGCGCTGCACGTGAGGTCATGGAGCAATTTGGCAAAAAATCAGTACAAGACATGGCGCAGCTTTTGCCGTTTCTTCGGGCGCGGGGTTGGGCAAAGCACCTTGCCAAAACAGGCGCGCCAAGCAGTTTGCGGCGCGACACCTCCAGTAGCGCAGTCAGTTTGCGCACACGTGATGAAGGGTACGCTGGTTTTTTCCGTCTTGATACGTTTGATGTTAGCTATCCGCGCTTTGATGGCACACAAAGTGACACGCGAGAGCGCGCAGCGTTTGTGGCCTATGATGCGGCTTTGGTTCTGCCTTATGATCCTGCGCGTGATCTTGTGATGTTGATCGAACAAATGCGTTATGGCCCCTTGCTGCGCGGTGATCCCGCGCCGTGGATTTTGGAGCCGATCGCAGGGTTAGTTGATGCAGGTGAGGCACCAATCGAAGCCGCGCGTCGTGAAGCGGTAGAAGAGGCAGGTCTAAACTTGAGCGATATCCGTCCCATGCTGCAGACCTATCCAAGTCCCGGCTATTCGACCGAATTTTTCCACTGTTTTCTGGGGCTTTGCGATCTGGACCCGTCTTTGGAGGGGGTGCATGGTTTGGCGAGTGAGAACGAGGATATTCGCACGCATGTGGTTTCTTTTGAGCGCGCGATGGAGCTGGTTGATAACGGTGAAATCAATGGAGGCCCTACAGTAATGATGTTATTGTGGTTGGCGCGCAGCCGAGAAGATTTTCGACCCATTTAAGGATCGAAACGACGCGGGGGCCAGCCCCCGCACCCCAGAGATATTTCGAAAAGGAGAAGTGATGCGGTTTCGTGCTGCAATTGCTTGAGTTAGGCGCTTGCGCGGCTTAGATAGTGTGAGACATTTTGGAGATATGCTGATGATCGTTGCGCAGGATCTGGTTCAGGCTATTGGAAATACCCCGCTTATCAAATTGAAGGCGGCGTCTGAGGCAACGGGCTGTGCTATTCTAGGCAAGGCCGAGTTTATGAACCCCGGTCAGTCTGTGAAGGATCGTGCGGCCTTGGCGATCATTCAGAACGCGGTTGCAAGCGGTGATTTGAAGCCCGGTGGCACGATTGTCGAAGGGACTGCTGGCAATACGGGTATTGGTTTGGCGTTGGTCGGGGCCTCGATGGGGTTCAAGACAGTGATCGTGATCCCTGAGACGCAGAGCCAAGAGAAGAAAGATATGTTGCGCCTTGCGGGGGCTGAATTGGTTCAGGTTCCGGCCGCGCCTTATCGCAACCCAAACAACTTTGTGCGCTATTCAGAGCGCCTTGCAAAAGAGCTGGCGCGCACCACGAATGAAGGTGTGATCTGGGCAAATCAATTTGACAACGTGGCCAATCGCCAAGCGCATATCGACACCACTGGCCCAGAAATTTGGAAGCAGACCGATGGTAACGTGGATGGCTTCATCTGTGCCGTAGGATCTGGTGGCACGCTCGCGGGGGTTGGCATGTCGTTGCAACCCAAAGGCGTGAAGATCGGACTTGCGGATCCTGATGGTGCCTCGCTTTACAATTACTACACTAAAGGCACGTTAGAGATGAGCGAAGGTGGCTCTATCGCGGAAGGCATTGGTCAAATTCGCATCACCAAGAACCTTGAAGGGCTCACACCGGATATGTCGTTCAACGTTCACGATGATGAAGCACTGCCGATTGTGTTTGATCTGCTTGCGCATGAGGGTCTGTGCCTTGGTGCATCGTCGGGTGTGAATATTGCTGGCGCGATCCGTATGGCGCGTGAAATGGGCCCTGGTCATACGATTGTGACGATCCTGTGTGACTTTGGCACGCGATACCAATCCAAACTGTTCAACCCTGAATTTTTGCGTGAAAAGGGTCTACCGATTCCAGATTGGCTTGATAAAGCGCCTGCCAGCATTCCTTGTGTGTTCGAGGACGTTTAATGCAGTTCACAGCACGTATGCGCGTGGTTCTTTGCGCTATTTTTCTGATCTTGCCGTTGGCAAGTTATGCCCAAAGTAGTGCGCCAGATTACGATGCATGGACAAGTGTTGCACAGCGTGCGGAAATTGCGGTCGAGAATGGGCGTGCGTCGACTGGGGCGTTTGAAGCGCTGCGATCACAAATCGCCGACTGGCGTGAACAGTTTCTAATGGCTCAAACTGTAAACCGCACGCGTATCGAAACACTGACCTCGCAAATTGCGAGCCTCGGTACGGTTGCCGATGTGGTGAGTGAAGCAACGGGCATTGCGGATCGACGGATTGAACTGAATGACCAGTTGCAACGCTTGCGCAGCCCGATTGTTGCAGCCGAAGAAGCATATAGTCGTGCAGATGGTGTCATTAAAGAAATCGACAGGCTGATCCGTGAACGACAGACTGATGCGCTTTTATCCAACGGCCCAATACCTCTGAATCCTACGCATTGGGGACCTGCGATTGAGACTGCACGTAAATCAGTAAGCTCAATTATTCAAGAAACGAGCAGTGCGCTGAAATCTGATGTGCAACGCAAGACCGCAAAGGGGGATCTGGTCAATATTATCATCTTGTTTGTGATTGGCTTGGTTTTGATCTTGCGAGGCCGTCGCTGGTCGTTGGCGATCGTTGCATTTCTGCGCCGCTATACAACACGTGGCACGCGGGTTTGGCGGTTTGTTGCGTCGTTGTTGCAAATATTGTTACCGTTTCTGGGTTTGACTACGCTGGTCGAAGCTGTGTTCGAGACAGGGTTCCTTGGCTTGCGTGGCACATTGTTAATGGACAACGTTGCTTATTACGGTTTGCTTTTACTTGCGTTTTGGTGGCTTGGTGGCCAGCTTTTCGCGCGTGATGAAGATGAAATAATCCTGCCCGTTCCTTCGGGTGTGGCGGCACGTGCACGATGGTATGTCACAATGTGCGCAATGGTTTTGATTGCGGCTTTGGCGTTTAATGTGATCGCGACCTATGACAATTGGGATGACGCTTCCCGCGCAGTAATCGGGTTCCCGATCATACTTCTTACGGGACTTATCCTGTTTAGACTTGGCCGTATTTTGCAATCCGCACAGTCGTTTGCCACAGAAGAGGATGATAGCAACCGCTACAGAGTGCGTATGTCCAAACTGTTGGGGCAGGCGGCCATTCTTGTTGCGGTTGTTGGACCGCTTTTGGCGGCGGCTGGTTACGGAAATGGTGCTGCGCGCCTCGTCTTTTCCACGGTTGCAACGCTTGCGTTGTTTGGCTTGTTGCTTGTTCTACAGGGGTTCGTCAAAGATCTCTATGCACTGGTGATGCGCAAAGACGCTGACGATCAAGAAGCCCTTGTTCCAGTATTGTTAGCGTTTGCTTTGGTTCTTGGCTCACTTCCTATACTTGCTCTAATCTGGGGCGCGCGTGGTGCAGATATCACCGAAGTTTGGACGCGCTTTCAAGAAGGCTTTTCTATTGGTGAAAGCCGGATTTCGCCCTCTGACTTTGTAACATTCGCCGTTCTGTTCAGTATCGGTTACATGGCGACCCGCCTGTTGCAGGGGGCTATGCGTACGTCGGTGTTGCCACGCACCAAGCTCGACACAGGCGGACGTAACGCGATCGTGTCGGGCATTGGGTACGTTGGTATTTTCCTTGCCTCCGTTATTGCGATTAGTTCTGCGGGTATTGATCTTAGCAACCTTGCGATTGTTGCGGGTGCTTTGTCGGTTGGTATTGGTTTCGGTCTGCAGAACATCGTTTCAAACTTTGTATCCGGCATCATTTTGTTGATTGAACGCCCGATAGCGGAGGGCGATTGGATCGAAGTCGGTGGGCATGCAGGCTACGTGCGTGGTATTTCTGTGCGTTCGACCCGCATTGAAACGTTTGATCGAACAGATGTCATCGTTCCGAACGCTGACCTTGTTTCTGGCACAGTGACCAACTGGACGCGCGGTAACACAATTGGCCGCGTGATCGTGCCGGTCGGCGTGGCCTATGGAACCGAGACGCGCAAGGTTGAGGATGTGTTGATCAAAATCGCGCGCGAACATCCTATGGTTCTGTTGAACCCAAGCCCGTCCATTGTTTTCCAAGGGTTCGGAGCGGATTCCATGGACTTTGAAATCAGAGCGATCCTGCGCGATGTGAACTTTGTTCTAAGTGTAAAATCTGACATGAATCACGAAATTGCCAAGCGGTTTGCAGAAGAAAATATCGAAATTCCCTTTGCACAACGTGATGTTTGGCTGCGCAATCCCGAGGCGTTGCTAACGGGTGGCAAAGCAGGTCTTGACGCCTCTGAGACATTTCCGCCAAAGGATGAAAAGGAAGTCGATTCATGACCCAGCCCCTATTTTTGGAAGATGCTTACCTGCGCGATGCAACCGGTGTGGTTGTTGATCATACGCCAGAGGGTGGTGTTGTTTTGGATCAGTCGATTTTCTATGCGACAGGCGGGGGACAACCCGGTGACAGTGGCACGCTGACGTGGGGGAGCACCCATCTTAATGTAGCCACCTGTGTTAAGATTGAGGGGCGCGAAAACCCGCGATCTGCCTTGGTGCCCGCAGAACCTGCACCGCTGCCGCCGATTGGGACACAAGTCACGCAGTCGCTTGATTGGGAACGTCGTCATGCGCTGATGCGTGTCCACACTGCGCTGCACCTGTTATCTGTCGTCATTCCTTTGCCTGTGTCGGGCGGGTCTATTTCAGCGGGCAAGGGCCGGCTTGATTTTAATATGCCAGACGCACCAAATGACAAAGATGCGCTGGAGCAGTCCTTAAACGCGCTTATCGAGTTAGACTTCGTGGTGTCGACGGATTGGATCACGGACGCTGAATTGCAAGTGAACCCTGGCTTGGTAAAGACAATGTCAGTGATGCCACCAATGGGGAAAGGGCACGTACGTTTGGTGCGCATTGGCGACGATGTCCGCCAGATTGATTTACAGCCCTGCGGGGGGACGCATGTTGCGCGTACCTCTGAAATTGGACGCATTCGACTTGGTAAGGTCGAAAAGAAGGGTAAACAGAACCGCCGCGTTTATCTGCATTTGGATAGTTGAGATAAACGCATTCTTTGCATCTGCAATCTTGGCTATCCCAAGTCGTCCTATTTATGTGGATCTGAAAAGACTCTCTTTTAAGTAGTTTGAAATTTCAGGCTTCTCAAAAACATCTCTAATTCGTTAAGTGTTGAAAAACATAAAAAAACACTGAACTGAGGGTGTGTGACGACGAATGCTCATGCGATTTGCGCTGAGGGTAATCTTGATTTCAAAAAGTTGTATTCCCACCAGTATCTTGTGACCCACTAAAAAGCCCGCGTTAGGGGGTTAAAAGCTCTGCCTTTTGGGCGCGACACAGCCCACGTTGGTGCAAAACTGATTTCTGCTTTGCTGGTCGATTGGAGATGGCGCTTTTTAGGATACGTGCTGGGGATCGCAGTTGATGAATCAGGTTTGATCAAGGGCGAACATCGCGTTGGATCGTCGCTGAACCCCGTTCTGGCCCGCGAGCTGGTCAACAATCCCGAGACAGACGACGAAGCGATTTTACAGCGTGGTGGGAAATACACATTATTTCATACACAAGATGCGCATGCAAAGCGCTTGAAGGTGCCGCATGAAGTTCACAGCTGGCGCGATCCAAAACCGCCAGAGCGTTCGCGGTTAGAGTACTGTGCAGATTTACGCAACTTTCAGGCCGCACTTGGGGCTAAAGCGCCGATGCCAGATGAGTTGTTCAAGAATGTGCATCAACTGCTTGAAGAGGATCAAGTGGTCTTATGTGGCCATCTTACAGACTTTTTACGTGCGGTTTACGGTTTCACCAGCAGGCGAAGGCGTAGGAAAGATCTGACTGGCAAATCCAGTGGCTTTTCCCTGTACAAATTTCAGAGTTCAACACGCAAACATATGAAACGTATCTCCCTGACTTTATCGCATGGCGCAAGACCTTGCCACGTGCAGCAATGGAACTGCCGCTCGATTTCATGTTGCTCGAAGTCTATTACAACTCGACCGCTGGCTACACATTCAACAGACTCCATAAGCAATTTTACATGTCTGCGTTCAGCAGTCGGCGTCTGATAGAATTAAGCTTGGCGATCAATGTAGATTATCGGCGAACAATGAAGCCTGTGGGTGACATCCTATATCGGATAGACTCTGCGTTGTGCGCTATCCCTTATTATAAAAAGGCGGGCGCAGATTTAGGTGCACTTGCATTCGAGCAACCTTGGCAAGAAATTTCAAAAGACCGCATGAATGATGTAAAGTCGCGTTTCAAAAACGATTGCGAAGGAGTGCATGAACTTTTTGAGTATGATGAGGCAGAAAAAGCAGTTCCATTATTAATGGCATCATCGCCGTTTAAGCTCAGATTGTGTCGTCACTTCATTGGACAAACCAAGAGCAGACTTGTGGTGCAAACAAAGTTGTTTTTGCACTTGCGCATCAATGCATCTTAACGCTAAATCCGCGCAATGGATCGGTGGCCGAGTGGTCGAAGGCGCACGCCTGGAAAGTGTGTAGGCGGGAGA
>NZ_JABBAM010000033.1 GCF_018607965.1 Planktotalea sp. | reverse complement strand
CATTCCAGACGCATCCGCAGCTGTTAGATAGACAGTGCCGCCGTTTTTAGGCGCACCAGCGTTGAAATCTTGCGCGCGGGTCTCGTCAATCAGGCTCGCGCGGCCGGCCAAATAGGTTTCTTCCAGCAAAGCCTCAGATGTGACATCCGTCATATGCTCGCCATCTGTGACATAGATTTCTGCGTCCACAAGGGCCAGTTTCATCGCTTCAACTTGCAAATGGATTGCCAGAGGGTCGTCCGCATCCAGCTCCCGAATGCGGGTGTGCGTCAGGATTCCCAAAGCCATCAACGCGGCGATCCCTTGGCCATTTGGTGGGATCTCGTGCAATTCCAGATCGTCGAATTTTTTCGAGATCGTACCGCACCATTCAGCCTTGTGCGCAGCCATGTCTTCACGACTTAAGGCTGCTCCGTGCGCAGCTGCAAAATCGCAAATCACGTCGGCTAGCTCCCCTTTATAGAAGGCCTCGCCTTTGGTCTGTGCGATCAGTTGAAAGGTCTTTGCTAGGGGCGCATTTACGAACCGCTCGCCCGCGACGGGGGCCTCGCCATTTGGCAAAAACGTCTCTGTAAAACCTGGATGATGGCCAAGGTCTGTCGCCGCGCGCCGCCATAATTCTGCGATCACGGGCGTGACGATAAACCCGTTTTTGGCATAACCAATCGCTGGGCCAAACAAGTCGGAAAATGGTAACTTTCCGAACCGATCAGACAGGGCCACCCATGCGGACACCGCACCCGGCACTGTCACGCTTTCCCAGCCGCGAAAAGGCATCTGATCATACTCGGCAAACCGTTCAGGACCCCATCCTGCAGGCGAGCGGCCAGAGGCATTGAGGCCGTGCAATTCCTTGCCGTCCCACACAATTGCAAAGGCATCGGATCCCATGCCATTGCCTGTTGGCTCCACCAGTGTCAGCGTAATCGCCGTGGCAATCGCGGCGTCGACCGCATTGCCACCTTTTACGAGCATCGAAAGGCCCGCTTGCGCTGCCAAAGGGTGCGAGGTTGTCACCACGTTGTCAGCCAGAACAGCAGAGCGACGCGAAGGGTAGGGATGATGAGCACTGAGTTTCATGGGTGCGTCTTCTTTCATGTCTAAGTCAAAGTAAGGCGGAGTTTGCGATGGGTTAAGCCGTATCAATCAGGCTTTTTATATCATCATATGCACACCTTTTTCGCGGTTAACAGTCTGTGTGATGCGCAAATTGCCCGCAAGGCTACACAGCATATAGGCGTCTTCGCGGCGGGTGGTAGCGTCGCCTCGAAATAGCGCGAATCACAGGTTTTGACCGACGCGTTTAGCATTTTATTTGTTATAACTCGTCCCCGTTCTGATGTTGATCAGTTAGTGCTTTGAGCGCTCAAAATGCCCTTGATTAGGATTTGAACTCGAAGCGCCTCCTCGATCGTGGCAAGGCGGGTCGGTTGACCGTTCATCTGCAGGTCTGTGTGCTTCAAGGACACCTTAGTTTTGAATCCTGCACAATTGTTCTTCTGCAAAAATCCCTTAGCAATCAGTGAGTGCGTCGCGAAAAAGTGACACAACACCGCCGGCCCTTTCTTCGTGCGCCAAATGGCCAAGGTTTGGTATGATGGTGTATCGGGCGTTTGGCATCTGTGCTGCAGCTTTCTTCGATGTATTGGGGGGAACGGCGCTATCGTGACCACCCGCAATGAGCAATGTCGATATAAGGTTTTTTGGAAGCCGCTCTATCAGAGGTTCAAGCTGCCATTGCGCCATCATTTGTAGCGTCGCATTGACGTGGGATTGGCTTGCAAGAAGGCGGCTGTAAAAATTGAGATCGCCTTGCGAAAGGTTTGATCCTGTACCTTTGATAATTCGCTCGATTGCGTTGCCTTTTGCTGCCTGCATTCTGAAAAAATCTGTTGCGAAAGGGACAGCTGCAATGGTTTTTGCAAGAAATGGAAAGAGGGCTCCAGCAACACCTTTGAACGTGTCGAGTGCTGCGTTTATGCCTATTATTCTTTTCGAAAATTCAGGCTCCAACTCCGATATTCTGAGTGCGATTGCCGCACCAGCTGAGTGGCCAATGATCGTGTTTGGCTGGATGCCTTCGTTCCTACATAAACTGATGATATCCTCGGCCATCGTGTTCAAACTGCAGCGTTGTTGTGCTCCAAGTTGGGTAAATCCCTGTCCCGGAAGATCGATAGCGATCACGCGATGTGTTTCAATAAGAAGGGGGACCAAATGTTGCCAACTGTGGGTCGAACTACCTGCGCCGTGGATTAAAAGGATCGTGGGACCTTTGCCAATGTCTTGGATGTGCCAGCGATGAGGTTTGCAAAGTACAAACCGCGAATGTTGGGAATAGGGCCACGTCGCGCGTTCTTTTGCCCAATCCATTGTGTTTACTCAACCAATGCTGCGGTCACGGCTTTTGAGACACCTTTCGCATCTGCGCGCGGCAAGGGGACATATTTCGCGCGCATCACGTTGGACAGCAATTTCAACGCTTTCTCGGGACGGATTGTGGTGTCAATGACAATGGCTTCGACATTGATTTTCGCAATGTTGACGGCAACGTTCTGTGCATCTTTGGCGGCTTGCATGCGGTCCGCTTGCCCATCAAGTGCAACATTTGCACGGCCATCGGTGAGTAGTACAATTGTCGGGGTCAGACCCTTTTGGGTAGCTGATTGTGCCAACGACAATGCTGCGGTCAAGCCAGAGGCCAGCGGCGTTGCGCCGCCGCCAGGGATTGAAGCGAGCCGACGTTTGGTTTGCACCAGTGAGCGTGTCGGCGTTAGCAACGTCTCCGCCTGTGTGCCACGAAAAGAAATCAGCGCAACGTGATCGCGACGCGCGTAGGCCTCTGATAATAACAATTCCACCGCACCTTTGGCTTCGGCCAGACGCGCCATCGCAGCAGAGCCTGAAGCATCAACCGTGAATATCAAAAGACGGTCAGATTTGCTTTCGTAACGTTTGTGACGCAGATCGCTGTGCTGAAAGATCGGGCCTGTCGCATCGGGTTTGGTGCGTTTGCGCAGGGTTTGGTAAGGGATCGCAGCGCGCAGAGTGGCGACAAGATCGACACGGGCTGAGCTGGATTGCGGACCGATGCGCGCGGGCAGGGGGCGACCACGGCGATTGCCTTTGCGTTTTGCACCACTGCCAGATCCCTTGGCGCGTTTGGTTGTGCCTGCATCTAGGCCCGCCAATAAATCAGGCGGAAGCGCGGTTTTCACGGCCTCAAGAAGCACGTCCTTTGGAATGCTGAGCGAGTCTTCTTTGGGTGTATCATCGGGTGCGGTTTCGGGTTGTTGATCCTCTGGCTCAACACTTTCAGGCAAGCGTGTCGCACGATGTGCATAAACCAGTGCGACGGCTGGGGTGATATCCTCTTCGATCAGCGTGTCGCGCTTGTTCAACGCTGCGTGCGTTTTCGCAGCGCACAGCGCGAAGGAGGGCGCGCGCAGGCTGGTGATGCCAAGGGAGACGGCAAGTTGCACCAGATCTTCGGGCGTATCGAGGGGAACAGTGACCTTGCGGGCTGCTCTGCGGATTTCGGCCAGATTATCAGGAAGCGTGACAGTTTGGATGTTGGCGAGTGCGAGCATGTCGAGCGAGACATGGAACGCAGCACGATCGGCCAATGACGGTGGAATTGCTTCGCCCTCATCCGCGCCTTCATCTAGCGCCAGAATTGCGTGGCTGTGCCCGCCATCCAGCGCTTGGCTGAGACGCGCAGACATATAGGGATCGACGCGTTCGGCCATGGGCAGGATAAACAGGGAGGGGGGCCGATCAAGGATGCCCTTTTGATAGACCAAAGTGCCGCCACTAAGGGTGGCAGACAGATCAATGTCGCCGTCCAAAACTTGCGCCGTCATGTGAGGATGCAAGCGGACAGACGGAATTGGCAAAGACTGCACCGTCGCCATTAAAGCATCACGCGCGGGGCCAACGCGGGCGCGCACGACTAGTCCGCCAAGGTTTCGCGGATCAATCGCCAGCAGGCTAAGGGCCAGTGTCGCGCGATCCCATGCTAACATTTAAGCACCCAGCGTTTCTTCAACGATGCGTTCCACGCGTGCGCCAGAACCTGCCTCATCGAGTGGATCACGACGCAGACGATGGCGCAGGGCCAACGCGGCGGTTTCGCGAATGTGGGATGTGCTGAGAACCGTATCATCACGGAATGCTGCATGCGCGCGCGCCGCTTTCAGTAAGGTCAGTTCACCGCGCAGCCCGTCAGAGCCCAGATTGATGCAAAGCTCGGCGACAGTGCGCAAGGCTGAGTCTGGCGTCTTCAAAGCTTTCAGGGCCTTGCGTGCTGTCACAATACGATCACGCAAAGCGGCATCTTCGGCCTGCCAGCGCAGCATGAAAGCTGAATGATCGTTTTCGTATTTGTCGCGACGCCTGATAACTTGGACGCGCTCTTCGATATCCGTCGGGGACACCACATCAACGGACAGACCAAAGCGATCCAACAGTTGCGGGCGCAATTCGCCCTCTTCAGGATTGCCGGACCCGACAAGAACAAAGCGTGCAGCATGACGGATCGACAGGCCCTCACGTTCGACGACATTTTCACCTGACTGGGCCACGTCGAGCAGTAAATCAACGATGTGATCTTCGAGCAGGTTCACCTCGTCAATGTAAAGATAGCCACGATTGGCCTGCGCAAACAGTCCTGGCTGAAATGCTTTTTCGCCCTTGGTTAGCGCCTTTTCGATGTCCAGCGCACCTGTTACGCGATCCTCAGACACGCCAAGCGGCAGATCGATAACGGGGGTCGGAATATCATGCGTTTCGATATCGTCGATGTTCGCCCACTCAGGACAATCCTCGGGATGGGCGCTATTCACGGGGCAAGATTTCACAACGCTGATCGGCGGCAAAAGCCCTGCCAATGCGCGCACGGCTGTGGATTTTCCTGTGCCACGCTCACCAAAAACCAGAACGCCGCCGATTGAGGGATCAATGGCGGTGAGGATCATGGCCTGCTTCATTTCATCCTGACCGACGATGGCGGAAAAGGGGAAGGGATGCTTCATGCGGTGTCCAATTGTTTGAGGGGGGATATGCCGCCCCACGTGCCTGTGTCCGAGAGCAATGTGAAACGGGCGTAGAGTTCTTCGTTGAACCACCCCTCGTTGCGCACTGCTTTGATTGCCTCTGCATGTGGCCCTGTGCGCGCAAAATTTGCCATGCGCGCGGCGTCGGGCCAAATCGAGAAGGTGACTTGATGCAGCATCGGGATTTCACCCACGCCGATCTTGAAAATTACGTTTGGGTCTTTGCCGATGACGGTTGAAATATTGGGAACACGGCGCCAGAACTTGGCAAGCGTGCTGGGTTTTATCGTTGCGCGTGTGAGGGCTGCAAGCGGACCAGTGCCCGTTGGCACCGTCGTGCTGAAGGGAGTTTGGCCCGACCATTCGCCTTTGACGGCGTTGGCGGCCATGAAGACGGTCCAATTTTCGGATGCCTTTGCGCTATAGCGACGATAGATTTCGGCTTCCGAAATCCTGTCTTTGGCGGTCTGTTCATCGGGCCAAGTAGCAAGAATCGCATAGACGGATGTGTTGGGGAACGGTGTGAATCCCTCGCCAGAGCCTGAACCGCAAAGCTTCCAGAAGCCGATTCCATCGAGTTTGGACATAGGACGGCGCGCAAGGCCCATCATCGCAAACGCCCACAAACGTGCGCGAAACGATCCAAATCGGTAGAAACTAAGGCTAACCACCTGCGACATGCTTTGCTAAATCCTAAATGTGTAAACTCAACCTGACACATATCCCTTGCAATGTGAAGCTCTAGCGCACTAGAATTGTAAGGTAAACTTGACACACCCTCGCATTGGATGGATATGACCGATCTTGCAAACACGCCTTCAGATAACCGCGCTATCGTTATTGGTGCGGGTCTTGGCGGGCTTTCCGCAGCGATGCGTCTTGGGGCGAAGGGCTACAGGGTTACCGTGCTGGACAAGCTGGATCGCGCGGGTGGACGCGGGTCGTCGATAACCCAAGACGGGCATCGCTTTGACCTAGGTCCGACGATTGTGACGGTGCCTGATGTGTTCGAAAAACTATGGGCTGATTGCGGTCGCGACTTTCGCGCTGACGTCGATCTGCGTCCACTAGAGCCGTTCTACGAAGTACGCTGGCCTGATGGGTCCAGCTTTAAGGCGTCCTCGGATGACGACGCTATGTTGGCCGAAGTCGCGCGTCTGAATCCTAATGACGTGGACGGCTTCAAGAGGTTCTTGAGGGATGCGCAAAAGCGGTATGTGGTTGGGTATGAGGGCATGGTTGCCAAGCCGATGAACAAGATGTGGGAGACGATTAAAGTCCTGCCCATGTTTGCGTGGCTGCGTGCGGATCGCTCTATCTACGGTTTGGCCGCTGCGCGCGTTAAGGACGAACGCCTGCGCATGGCGCTGTCGTTTCACCCGTTGTTCATTGGCGGTGACCCGATGCACGTGACATCAATCTACGCGTTGGTGGCGCATTTGGAGAAAACCTATGGCGTTCATTATGCGATGGGTGGCGTGCAACGCATTGCGGACGCTATGGCCGATGTGATCCGCGCGCAGGGTGGCGCGATCCGTCATGAAACTGTCGCCGACGAAATTCTGGTTGAAGATGGCGCTGCGAAAGCGGTGCGCTTGGATGATGGAACTGAACTGAACGCGCCTTTGATTGTCAGTAATGCGGACGCGGGCTTTACCTATGACCATCTGCTGCGCAACCATAAGAAAAAGCGATGGACCCCCGCCAAGCTAGCGCGCAAGCGTTGGTCTATGGGGTTGTACGTTTGGTACTTCGGGACCAAGGGCACAGTTGGCAAATGGGCCGATCTTGGGCATCATACTATCGTAAATGGGCCGCGCTTTAAGGGTTTGCTGAAAGACATCTTTATGAAGGGCAAATTGTCGGACGACATGAGCCTCTATATTCACCGTCCTTCCGTAACTGACCCAAGTGCTGCACCCGAAGGGGATGACACGTTCTATGTGCTTTCGCCCGTGCCACATCTGGGATGGATTAATGCGGTTGATTGGAAAAGTGAAGAACCCAAGTACCGTGCCAAGGTAGCTGCCGAGCTGGAAAAGATCATGCCCGGTTTTCAACATGATATCTCAACTGAAATGGTGTTCACGCCGGAGACGTTTAAAGAGCGCTACCTTAGCCCGCATGGCAGTGGGTTTTCGCTGGAACCTCGCATCCTGCAAAGCGCTTGGTTCCGTCCCCATAACGTGAGCGAAGAAGCCAAGGGTTTGTATTTGGTCGGCGCTGGCACGCATCCTGGGGCAGGTTTGCCGGGCGTTGTGTCCAGTGCGGAAGTGCTTTCTAAACTTGTGCCCGACATGCCTATGCAAAGGACACAAACACGATTGGCGGCAGAATGATTAACCCTGATGATCTAGACCATTGCTGTGCAGTCATCCGTACCGGATCACTGTCGTTTCATGCCGCGTCCAAACTGTTGCCCAGCTCTGTACGTGATCCGGCCTTGGCGCTTTATGCGTTTTGCCGCCTTGCCGATGACGAGGTGGATGAGGGCGATAACAAAGCGCGCGCCGTTCTGGAATTGCAGGAACGCCTAGACCTTGTGTACGCGGGAACACCCAAAGATGCGCCTGAGGATCGTGCGTTCGCAGCCGTTGTCAAAGATTTCGACATGCCGCGTGAATTGCCCCAAGCTTTGCTAGAGGGTTTGGCGTGGGACGCAGTTGAGCGGCAGTATGACACCTTGGAAGAATTGCGCGATTACTGTGCGCGCGTGGCCTCTGCCGTTGGTGCGATGATGTGCGTTTTGATGAACGTGCGCGATGCAGATGCTTTGGCGCGCGCTTGTGATCTGGGCGTTGCAATGCAGCTGACAAACATCGCGCGCGACGTGGGTGAAGATGCGCGCGCGGGTCGGATTTATTTGCCGCTGAAATGGTTGGAAGAGGCGGGCATCGACAAGGCACAATTTCTTGCGAACCCTGAAGCGAACCCTGACGTTAAACGCATGGTGAAACGCCTGCTGTACAACGCGCGCGGACTTTATGCGCGCTCAGAGGCTGGAATTGGATCACTGCCCATTCATGCGCGCACTGGAATTTTTGCGGCGCGTTATATTTACGCAGCCATCGGTAAAGCGGTCGCGCGCAACGGGTTTGATTCTATAAATCATCGGGGTCGTACAAACGGGCGTCAAAAACTGGCGCTGATTGGCACATCGGCGGTGCGGACTGCGGGCAGCATGATCTTGCCAAAATCCCCAATGCTGTTTGCGCAGCCCTTGGAAGAGGTCCGCTTTTTAGTAGATGCTGTCGCAACGAACGCACCGCGTGCTGATACGTGGGGCGAGGGTCGCACGGGGGCATTTTTGGCTGTCATGGCAGATTTGAAAGCACGCGATACCGGCATCACCGACACAAGCGGGGTGGCGGCGGAGTAACCATTGCACTATGAACACCCAATGGATTATATGCTTTTCGCTATATTTCTCGCAGCTTGTTTTGGGGCCGGTGCCACGGGCATGCTGTTCCCTACAGGAACTTGGTATGAAAACCTGGATAAGCCGAATTGGACTCCACCCAACTGGATGTTCCCAATTATGTGGACGTCGATTTATCTAC
The DNA here is from genome assembly GCF_018607965.1 of Planktotalea sp. Classification (GTDB taxonomy): domain Bacteria; phylum Pseudomonadota; class Alphaproteobacteria; order Rhodobacterales; family Rhodobacteraceae; genus Planktotalea. The sequence goes on along the minus strand of NZ_JABBAM010000033.1, from coordinate 19,688 downwards.
TGATTTCGTTCGCCGCTGCGCGTGTTGCAGGGCTAGAGGGCAGTGGGTACGCCATGGCATTTTGGGCCGCGCAGATCGCGTTCAATGCCCTTTGGACACCTACATTCTTTGGATTGCGCCGCATGAAAGGCGCGTTGCTTGTGATGTGTTGCCTATGGATTTCGGTCTTAGGCTGTTTCATCACACATTGGCAATTGGATTTCTGGGCCGGCCTTGCGATGCTGCCCTATCTGATCTGGGTCACGGTTGCGGGTATGCTGAATTACACCGTATGGCGCTTAAATCCCAACACGCCAATTCTTGATCTTACCAAGATTTAGAACGTCCAGTTCTTGCGCCGTGGCACGCGCACCGCAAGCATTGGTTTGAGCAACGGTTGTGCATATCTGTTAAGGTCAAGCGCCTCGTGCACGCCTTGCACAGCCTCGCCGTTGAGCTGTGTTTCCACAACTGAGCGCGAATAGAATGGTGCATCAAGCATCGCTTTGACTTGCTTTGGCGTCGTTCCAGCATCCGCGCGGGTTTCGCGGCGCAAGGCCCAAAGCGTGCGTTTAAAAGGTTCGGATTTCGGGGCGTCTACATGACGCGCCTCGCCGCTTGGTTCAAAGCTGATTGCTGTGTCCAATTTCGTGCTATCGCGCCGCACAGCATCGTAAAAACATGTGGCACCTGTTGCAGTCGGATAGCGCGCCCAAGTCCATGTGCTGAAATCGCTTTCCAAGGGGCGTGTGCCAAAGTTGGAATCGAAATAGCCATGGCCCTCGAACTGCCAACCTTTGGCTTCCAGATCGACAGAGATACGTGCAATGGGCGCGAAAGGGCGCCACACATGCGCACCGTCTGGCGTCAGCGGCAGCTCGATTGAGGTCACGGCGGACGGCGTCAAAGTGATCGTACCGCGCATCCGCGAGATTAGCGGAGGCGAGGAAACCTCGTCGATGTTGATCACCAATTCCTTGCCTCTCCAATTCAACGACGAAGGTCCAACTTGCAATGTATCTCCGGAACGACGCAGCGCAGAGCTGCCGCGATCGGTCATCGCAAAACGCCCACCCTTGCCATAGGTCGCCACGTTGATGCAGCAATTGTTCGTTGGATCATCGCGACCTGACCACGCATACCACGGTGAAAACACAGACCCGATAAATCCGATGACCGAGACCGCGCGCGTGCCGTCATCGCTGACACCGTCAATATACCACCAGGCATAGCCCCCCGCGGGAACATCTATATCGAAGTTAGGTCGCTCAAGATCGCCGCGACCGCGTGCGTGGCGGAAAGTGTCGCCATAGGGACGCCCGCGCCCGGGTGGGATCCGCCCCCCGTCAAGTACAAGCCCGTCACTGCCGTGCGTGCGGTCGGTCGTTTGAATGCCGCCATCATCCCATGTGGGGATCGCCCGTAAAGCGACCCGCCCGAGGCTGGAAACATCCGATTGAAGTCTTGCGGTAGCGTTACTGCGCTGGGCTGTGGAGTTGGCGAGAACGTCAGACCGAAGTGTTTGAGCCGGTCTAGGATCTGGGTTTGGCATTGCTGTCTCGCTTTCTCTAACTGCGCGGGGACTTGTGGGTCGGCTGGGTCAATAGGGGGGCTGTTTAGAATGATTTCAAAGCGCTCAAGCCCTACGGGAGCAGACCCCGCAAAGCGATCTTGTGCACAAATATAGAGCGTTGGATCTGTCTGGTGCTGACCTTTGGCAAGCGGGGCGTATTCGCGCTTTGGGTCGTCTGCAAAGAACACATTATGTGCGGAAAGCGGAATGCCGTCTGGTTTGGCTGCAAAGCTCATGACGCTTGCAGATAAACTGCGTGGATCTTGCATTGGAACGGCTGGTATTACTGCCGAACTTAGCAATCCACACTGCAAAGCAGCAGGATCGCCGTTGAATAGGACAGCGTCGACTGGAATACGCGCGGCCTCTGTGTGAACGGCGCAAACTGCGTCGCTCTTCATTTCAACACGTGTTACTTTTGCACCGTACTGGAACGCCGCGCCAAACTTTTTGGCACAGGACGCAATACTTAGAGCCAATTGATGCATCCCACCTTTGACATGCCACACGCCTTGATTTTCGGCGTTCCAAATTAAACTCAATAGCGCGGGAGAGGCATCAGGCACGCCGCCCACATAAGTCGCATAGCGAGCGAAAAGCTGGGCAAGTCGAGGTTCTGAAAACTTACGGTTCAATGATCTAGAGAGTGAACGCAAAGGGTCCATTGCAGGAATCAGTTTCGGGTTTTTGAGCACAAGGCGCGTTAAATCGGCTTGTGACGGTTCACTTGATTGCATCATGGGCGCGTCGAACGCGTCATAAAGCTGGCGCGCGCGATTCGAAAAGCTATCAAAGTCACGCGCTGCCTTTGTGCCGAACGCGGCTTGGACATTCGCGCGACTGACTTCTGGGTCCTGCATCAAATCCAATGTGGTCCCGTCAGGCCAAAAGTGGCGTGCTAAAATGTCTTGTGGGATCAGTGTCAGATGGTCTTCCAAGCACAGGCCAACATCGCTGAACAAGGTTTCAAACACGGGTTTTATGGTTAAAACCGTTGGACCTGCATCAATGGGGCCGGCATCACTGGGCACTATGCGCATCTTGCCACCGGCTGTGCCGTGCTGTTCAAATACTGTGACTTTCACACCTTGAAAGGCAAGCCGTAGTGCGGCTGCCAACCCCCCAATTCCAGCACCAACAATTGCAACGTGCAAAGGTTTGAGCGGCATTTTTGGTCTCCTTTTGCAAAGGTGTGGATTGACAGGCGGTGCAAATGTGTCCAGTTTAGTTTACATATGCAATGTCAGCAAGAATTTACATTCAAGTGACGTAAGATGGTTAACTGGGAGAACGCAATGGGCTTTGCCGATCGAATAGAGACTGCAATTTCCCGCGCGATCACCAAGGGGCAAACGGCACCGTCACCTGGTAAGTTGGCCTCTGCTTTGCACTACACTGTGACCCCAGGTGGTGCCCGTATTCGTCCGACGATCCTACTCAGCGTGGCGGCAGCCTGCGGCGATGACACCCCAAAATTGGCCGATTCAGCAGCGGCAGCATTAGAACTGATGCACTGCGCATCTTTGGTACACGATGATCTGCCCTGCTTTGATGATGCGGACACACGGCGGGGTAAACCCGCCGTACACCGCGCATTTGGCGAACCCCTCGCTGTTCTGACGGGGGATAGCCTGATCATCATGGCCTTCTCCATTCTCACAAATGCAGCCGCACTTAGCCCTGCGCGCGCGATAGATTTGCTGAAAGTCCTAGCTGAGCGTTCTGGCATGCCGAATGGCATTTGCGCTGGCCAAGGCTGGGAAAGCGAAGACATTGTTGATCTGTCGGCCTATCACCGTGCGAAAACAGGCGCGTTGTTTATTGCAGCTACTCAAATGGGTGCAATTTCTGCGGGTCAGGATGGCGAACAATGGGAAGAACTTGGGTCCCGCATTGGTGAAGCGTTTCAGGTCGCAGATGATTTGCGCGATGCGCTTTATGACGAAGAAACATTGGGCAAACCTGTGGGTCAGGACGATCTGCATGGGCGTCCCAATGCGGTCACAGAACATGGCGTGCATGGCGCGATTGAACGGATGCGCGATATTCTAAGCGGTGCGATTTCGTCGATCCCCAAATGTCCGGGTGAAGCGATGCTTGCCAAGATGGTAAACGCGCAGGCCGAAGTGTTGACGCCAATGAAATGGCGCGCAAGCAATCATAGCAAGATCGCGGGTGAATAGATGTCGGATATGCCTGTAGGCTTTGGTGTCGAACGAGATGCAAAGCCGCGTCGTTCCTTGGCTGGTTGGTCCGCTAAACTTATCGCATCAAGACGCTTTCAAAAATGGGCTGCGGGCTTTTGGCCAACGCGCAAGTTGGTGCGCCGCGAAGGCGAAGCGTTGTTTGATTTACTGTCAGGCTTTTGCCAATCCCAGGTCCTGATGGCGCTGGTGCAATTTGACATTCCAACCCTACTGTTGAACAAGCCGATGACAGTTGAGCAACTAGCCATCCGGTGCTCTGTTCCCCATGAGCGCATGATCATTCTGATGCGCGCTGCGCAGGCTTTGACGTTGGTGAAACGCAAGCGCAATGGATCGTTTGCTTTAACGCGTCGTGGTGCTGCCCTTGTTGGGGTTCCCGGTCTTGCGGCGATGATAAAACACCACGATATTTTATACCGTGACCTTGCCGATCCCGCCGCGTTCTTTCGTGGTGAAACCAAAACAGAGCTGGCAGATTTTTGGCCTTACGTGTTTGGCGGGGACATGGAATCGCAAGTCGCTGCGACCTATTCCGACCTCATGGCGCAAAGCCAAGAACTGGTGGTCGAGGATACGTTGCGCAGTGTTGATTTCAAAGGAATCGAGACGCTTTTGGATGTTGGCGGCGGCTCTGGTGCTTTCCTAAGTGCTGTTGGCCGTGCCGATCCCAAGCTGAACATGATGCTTTTTGATTTACCCGAAGTTGCACCCTCTGCGCGCCCACGATTCGAAAGTTTGGGCATGGCGCAGCGGGTTCAGATCAATTGTGGATCTTTTAAAACCGACCCTGTCCCAAAAGGCGCTGATGCGATCAGCCTTGTACGGGTTCTGTATGATCATAGTGACGAAACTGTTGCGCGTTTGCTTGCTAAATGTTGCGACGCTTTACCAATTGGTGGGCGACTTATTATCACTGAACCGATGTCAGGCGGGGCAACTCCAGAACGGGCAGGGGATGTGTACTTTTCGCTTTACACATTGGCGATGCAAACAGGCAAAGCGCGCTCTATCGAAGAAATCTCAACGCTTTGCATCGCTGCTGGCTTTGAAATTACCAAGACTCCCAAGTCATTACGCCCCTTTGTGACAAGCTGTTTGGAAGCGCGTCGGGTGAAGGGCAACAAATAGTGTCTAATTTAGTTGACAGTATGGTATGTCAGTTTTAACTTACAATTGAGACAAGCCGCTGCACCTTGAGTCTATGCTCAAACGTTCGGACCGGCAGGGAGGGAGACCCGCTTTGCAAACCGCAGCCGTTATACTAAAAGGTCCACGCGATCTTTGCTTGGACACGCTGGATGTCACGCCGCCAAACGCGGGTGATTTGGTTGTGCGAATCTCTCACTCAGGAATTTCGACTGGCACTGAAAAACTGTTCTGGTCCGGTGAAATGCCGCCCTTTCCTGGCATGGGCTATCCTTTGGTGCCCGGCTATGAGGCCACTGGCGAAGTCGTCGAGGCAGGCGCGGGAAGCATGTATAAGGCGGGTGATAGTGTCTTTGTACCGGGTGCAAATTGCTATGAAGATGCGTTTGGATTGTTTGGTGGCGCCGCACGGTTGCTGGTTAGCAAAGAAGAGCGCGTTACAAAGATTGATGCAGGCCTTGGCGCTGAGGGCGCTTTGCTGGCCTTGGCCGCGACTGCGCGTCACGCGATGGCGGGTCCACTGAAGGCAGTTCCTGATTTGATCGTTGGACATGGTGTTTTGGGTCGCTTGCTTGCACGCCTTACGGTTGCTGCTGGTGCGCCTGCGCCCACGGTTTGGGAAATTGATCCAACGCGGCGCACGGGTGCTGTTGGATATGACGTGATCGACCCCGAAACCGATACGCGCCGTGACTATACTTCTATTTACGACGCCTCTGGATCTGCCGCCATCTTGGGCGATTTGATCGGGCGTTTGGTCAAGGGTGGTGAAATCGTTTTGGCCGGATTTTACACTGACCCGATCAGCTTTGCTTTCCCACCTGCTTTCATGAAGGAAGCACGGTTTCGCGTCGCTGCTGAATGGACCCCTGATGACCTAACCGCCACACGCACGCTAGTTGAAAGCGGCGCGCTTAGCTTGGCGGGATTAATCACACACACCTCAAACGCGAGCGATGCACCGAGGGCTTATGAAACAGCCTTTAGCGATCCGTCGTGCTTGAAAATGATGTTAAACTGGAAGGAAATATCGTGAAAGACGAAGTGCCAAATCTGAAGGATTTTGACCAACGCTTGCGCGATGAAGCCGCAGTTGAGCCCTCTTTGGAGGTGCCTCAAGGCGAGCCGACCAGCAAAACCCAGATCATTGCGATCTATGGTAAGGGCGGCATTGGTAAGTCGTTCACGCTGGCCAACCTTAGCCACATGATGGCCGAGCAGGGCAAACGTGTTTTGCTGATCGGGTGTGATCCAAAATCTGATACGACGTCTTTGTTGTTCGGCGGTAAAGCCTGCCCAACGATCATTGAAACCTCTGGCAAGAAAAAGATTGCTGGCGAAGAGGTCAAGATTGGCGACGTTTGTTTCAAACGTGGCGGTGTATTCGCGATGGAACTTGGTGGCCCTGAAGTGGGCCGCGGCTGTGGTGGTCGTGGCATTATTCACGGCTTCGAGCTGCTTGAAAAATTAGGCTTCCATGATTGGGATTTTGATTATGTCTTGCTCGACTTCCTTGGTGACGTTGTTTGCGGCGGTTTCGGCCTGCCGATCGCACGTGACATGGCGCAAAAGGTTATTCTGGTCGCGTCCAACGATTTACAGTCGCTTTATGTGGCCAACAACGTGTGTTCTGCCGTCGAATATTTCCGCAAACTAGGCGGTAACGTTGGTGTCGCGGGCCTTGTGATCAACAAAGACGATGGTTCTGGAGAGGCGCAAGCCTTTGCCGAAGCGGTCGACATTCCTGTTCTTGCCTCGATCCCGCAAGACGATGATTTGCGCAAGAAATCTGCCAACTATCAGATTGTTGGCACGTCCGAATCCAAGTGGGGCAGCCTGTTCGGCGCGCTCGGCGATGCGGTTGGCATTGCGCCGCCTGTGCGTCCAGCGCCGCTGGATCAGGACGGTTTGCTTGGTCTGTTTGATGCCAAGGACACGGGCGGTGATTATACGCTGGTGCCCGCGACTGACTTGGACATGCGCGGTAAAAAGGCCAAGCCACGTGCCAGCCTTGAAGTGGTGTATGACAATGTCTGATCCACAGCTTCACATAAGCGGAGCTATATCATGAGTCATGATGGTGGGTTCGAGGTCGGGTATGACGCCGACGGCAAATTGCAGATCACTGAGGCTAGCGCACCTGCTGCGCCTGAGATGATGATCGACGTTTCCAAAATTCCGGAACTTACCAAGAAAGCTTTGCAGGACGTTGCAGTTGAGGGCGGCTGTACAGCTGGCATCGGCGCGATGGATGCAGCGGCGCGTGCTGCTGGAAAATCCGAAATTTTGGATCAATACGCGGCTGACTATCCCCAAGGCCCACACGATAAACCTCAAAGCATGTGTCCCGCATTCGGTTCCTTGCGCGTTGGTTTGCGGATGAAGCGCACGGCGACGATTCTAAGTGGGTCGGCTTGTTGCGTCTATGGTCTGACGTTCGTGTCCCATTTTTACGGTGCACGCCGTTCCGTTGGGTATGTCCCGTTCAATTCGGAAACCTTGGTCACGGGCAAGCTGTTCGAAGACATCCGTGAAGCCGTGCATGATATCGCTGATCCAGAAAAGCTGGACGCGGTTATTGTGACGAACCTTTGCGTTCCCACAGCGTCCGGCGTGCCTTTGCGCTTGCTACCAGAAGAGATTAACGGCGTACGGATCGTTGGCATTGATGTACCCGGTTTCGGTATTCCAACCCACGCAGAGGCCAAGGACGTTTTGGCTGGCGCGATGTTGAATTACGCCCGTAAAGAGATCGAAGCAGGCCCGGTTCCTATGCCAGCCAGCGGTAAGTCAGATCGCCCGACGGTTAGTCTATTGGGCGAAATGTTCCCCGCCGATCCGATGGTCATCGGCCAGATGCTAGCACCCCTTGGTTTGGCTGCTGGCCCAGTCGTTCCATGTCGTGAATGGCGTGAACTTTACGCAGCACTTGATTGCGGCGCCGTCGCTGCGATCCATCCGTTCTACACTGCGGCTGTGCGTGAATTTGAGGCAGCGGGTCGTCCCGTTGTTGGCTCTGCTCCCGTTGGTCACGACGGTACGCGCGATTGGCTCAAGGCGATTGGCGATACGTTCAATATCCCAGCCGATCAAATCGCAGCTGCACAAAACCAATTCCTACCGTTGATCAAGGATGCACTTGCTGCCAAGCCGATCAACGGCACAATCACGCTATCTGGCTACGAGGGCAGTGAACTTTTGGTCGCGCGTTTGTTGATCGAAAGCGGTGCGAATATTCCATACGTCGGCACGGCCTGCGCCAAATCCCCATGGTCCGCTCATGATGCGGCGTGGCTTGAGGACAAAGGTGTTAAGGTTAAATTCCGCGCGTCGTTAGAGGACGATTGCGCCGCGATGGAAGCGATCCGCCCTGATCTGGCAATCGGCACAACGCCTGTTGTTCAAAAGGGCAAAGAGCTGGGTATCCCATCGCTTTACTTCACCAATCTGATTTCTGCGCGCCCCCTTATGGGTGTCGCAGGTGCTGGATCCTTGGCCGAGGTTGTAAATGCGGCGATGGGTAACAAGGAACGCATGGCGCATATGCGCGAATTCTTTGAAGGCGTCGGCCACGGCGACACAGCCGGTGTTTGGGAAAAATCCCCGAACTTACACCCGACGTTCCGCGCAACGAATCAAAAGAAACTTGAACGCGCTGCCAAAGCCGCCAAAGCGCAGGAGATGATCTGATGCTAGTCCAAGATCACGACCGCGCGGGCGGATACTGGGGTGCGATCTATGCCTTCTGCGCCGTCAAAGGTTTGCAATGTGTGATCGACGGCCCAGTTGGCTGTGAGAACCTGCCAGTCACATCCGTTTTGCACTACACCGACGGCTTGCCACCCCATGAATTGCCAATCGTCGTAACCGGCCTTGGCGAAGAGGAAATGGGCAGCGGCACGGAAGAGTCGATGAAACGCGCGTGGGAAGTGCTCGATCCAGCGTTGCCTGCGGTTGTTGTCACAGGGTCCATTGCGGAAATGATTGGCGGTGGGGTCACGCCGATGGGCACCAACATCCAACGCTTTTTGCCGCGCACGATTGATGAAGATCAATGGGAAGCCGCAGATCGCGCAATGACATGGATCTTTACAGAATTTGGCATGACCAAGGGCCGTATGCCGCCTGAGAAAAAGTGCGAAGAGGGTGCCGTGCCCCGCGTGAATATCCTTGGGCCGATGTATGGCACGTTTAATATGCCCTCCGATCTGGCGGAAATTCGACGCCTTGTTGAGGGCATCGGCGCGGACGTGAATATGGTGATGCCGCTTGGCGCGCATGTTGCGGAAATGCGCGGACTTGTGAATGCGGATGTGAACATCTGTATGTATCGTGAATTTGGGCGTGGTCTGTGCGAAGTGCTGAACAAGCCCTATTTGCAAGCGCCTATCGGTATCGAATCCACCACGAAATTTCTACGTACTTTGGGCGAAATGCTGGACCTTGATCCAGAGCCGTTCATCGAGCAGGAAAAGCACTCCACCATCAAACCCGTTTGGGATTTATGGCGCTCTGTGACGCAAGACTTCTTTGCAACCGCGTCCTTCGCGATTGTTGCCAATGAAACTTACACGCGTGGCATTCAGAATTATCTTGAGAAAGATCTTGGTCTGCCGTGTGCTTTCGCAGTTGCGCGCCTTCGTGGAAAGAAAACCGACAACGACGATGTGCGCGAAATGATGCACACGAAAAAACCGTTGATCGTTTTGGGCTCCATCAATGAAAAGATGTACTTGGCTGAAATGAAAGCGGGCTTTGGTCCGGCCCCCAGTTTCATTCCCGCGTCTTTCCCCGGTGCTGCTATTCGGCGCGCGACGGGAACACCGTTCATGGGTTACGCGGGCGCGACGTATCTGTTGCAAGAAGTGTGCAACAGTCTGTTTGACGCGCTGTTTCATATCTTGCCGCTTGCGACCGAGATGGACGCGACACCTGCAACGCCAACATCGCTGCGCCGTGATTTCCCTTGGGACACGGACGCGCAAACACGGCTGGACGAGATCGTCGCCAGCCATCCCATTTTAACTAGAATTTCCGCAGCCAAAACATTGCGAGACGCCGCCGAAAAGCGCGCGCTTGAGCATGGGGCAGAGCGGGTTTTTCTGGAGATCGTTGAAGGTCTTCAGCCAGCTTCGGGAGGAGCCAAATGACTGACTTTACAAACAACTCAAACGAGATGTCCGAAAGCGGCAAACGTAACCAACCCTCCACCAGTGAATACCGCGTCTATTTCGCGCTGATCCTGTTGGCAGCGTTGCCGATCTGTACGTTGATCTGGACATATTCCTTGGTACGCCACATCGCGTTGCCCGCCAAAGGACCTCTTTCAATGGCTTGGAGCGAAGCGCGCACAATTACGCCGCGCATCTTCTGGGCCTAACACCATCCCCCGCGTGAAAGCGTGGGGGTAACTAAATCCGCATTTCCCCACTGGGGTAGTGGATCAAGGCAGGGGATGAACCCTTGTCACACCCCAGTCGCGGGGGTTGCGCGGCGTCGGTACATATTTTCAGGAGAAAAAAATGGCTGATAAAAATGACCTAAGTTTTACAGGTCTCACAGACGAACAAGCGCAGGAATTGCACTCTGTTTACATGAGCGGGTTAATGATCTTCACGACCATCGCCGTTATCGCTCACGTACTGACGTACATCAAACTGCCCTGGTTCGCCTGGGGCTAAGGAGAACATCACATGGCTCAGTTTTACAAAATCTGGCTGATTTTCGACCCGCGTCGCGTTTTCGTGGCACAGGGTGTGTTCCTCTTTTTGCTAGCAGCGATGATTCATCTCGTTCTGCTTAGCAATCCAGAGACTAACTGGTTCGATCGCGCATTCAGCGCATCTGCCGGCGAATAACTCAGCACTTTCAAAGATAGCTATGGGCGGGGCCAAACCGTCCCGCCCATAGCAAACACATCTGAAAATTATACGTGCACACGCCAATTCAGGCGTTGGTGTGAGAAGGAGAAAGAAGATGGCACAGCTCAGCTTCGAAAAGAAATACCGCGTCCGAGGTGGGACGCTGGTGGGTGGTGATCTATTCGATTTCTGGGTGGGTCCCTTCTATGTTGGCTTTTTTGGTGTCACGACGATCTTTTTCGCCGCACTTGGCACACTCATGATTTTATACGGTGCCGCGCTTGGCGACACTTGGAACCCTTGGTTGATCTCAATTGATCCACCCGCGTTAGACGTAGGTTTAGGCGCTGCACCTTTGGCTGAGGGCGGTTTGTGGCAGATCATCACGTTCTGCGCGACGTTCGCCTTTCTCAGCTGGATGATGCGCGAAGTCGAAATCGCACGGAAACTTGGCATGGGCTATCACGTGCCCTTCGCGTTTGGCGTTGCTATTCTTGCCTATGTCACGCTGGTTATCATTCGCCCTGTTTTGCTGGGCGCTTGGGGGCACGGCTTTCCTTACGGCATTTTCAGCCATCTCGATTGGGTGAATAACGTCGGCTACGCTTACGGTAATTTCCATTACAACCCTGCACATATGGTCGCGATCACGTTCTTCTTTACAACGTGTTTTGCACTGGCCTTGCACGGTTCATTGGTTTTGTCGGCAGTCAATCCGGGCAAAGGCAAACAGATTGCCACGCCTGACCACGAAGACACGTATTTCCGCGATCTGATCGGTTACTCCATCGGGCCATTGGGCATCCACCGTTTAGGCCTGTTCTTGGCACTGAACGCTGTGATTTGGAGCGCCATCTGTATCGTTATCTCAGGAACCATCTGGTTCGACAGCTGGAGCAGCTGGTGGGATTGGTACGCTGAATTGCCCTGGTGGGCGGATCTGTAGGAGAGGAATGAAAAATGGCTGAATATCAAAATATCTTCACGCAGGTTCAGGTTCAGGGCCCCCCGGAAATGGGTATGGATCCCACAGGTGGATCAATTGAGCGCGACCGGACAAATTCCGCGAGCTTCTCAACCCTCCTTGGACTTTTTGGAAACGCCCAGCTTGGGCCGATCTATCTGGGAACTTTTGGTGTCATCTCTCTTGCGACCGGTTTGATCTGGTTCATGATGGTTGGCATCGATTTTTGGGCACAGGTGGATTATTCCCCAGCGTTGTTCCTGAAAGAGCTGTTCTGGCTGTCCCTTGAACCACCATCTGAAGAATATGGATTGGGAATGGCACCGCTAGACGAGGGCGGATGGTGGCTAATTTCATCGTTCTTCCTGCTGATCTCGGTGCTTGCATGGTGGGTCAGAACCTACCTGCGCGCTGAAGAGTTGGGCATGGGTAAGCACGTTGCTTGGGCCTTTGCCTCTGCAATCTGGCTGTTCCTCGTTCTGGGCCTTATCCGCCCGATCATGATGGGCTCTTGGGCAGAAGCGGTTCCCTACGGTGTGTTCTCGCACCTTGATTGGACGAACCTGTTTTCACTGACCTATGGCAACTTGTTCTATAATCCCTTCCACGCTCTTTCGATCGCGTTCCTTTATGGCTCTGCACTGCTCTTTGCGATGCACGGCGCAACGATCCTTGCCGTGTCGCGCTACGGCGGTGAGCGTGAGATTGAACAGATCGTTGATCGCGGAACGGCTTCTGAACGTGCGGCTTTGTTCTGGCGCTGGACCATGGGTTTCAACGCTACGATGGAAGGTATTCACCGCTGGGCTTGGTGGTTTGCGGTTCTCACTCCGCTGACTGGCGGCATCGGCATCCTGCTCACTGGAACTGTTGTCGAAAACTGGTTCGTCTGGGCACAGCTACATGGGTACGCGCCGCTTGATTAAGCGCCGCAGCCTCACAGAAGGAATGTGATGATGAGTGATAATGACGACTACCTCAGAACAGGTGCGAACCGTAATTTTCGACTAAGCGCCGATGTTCTGGGGCTAATGCTAAAGGGTGCAAGCTACGCCGCAGTGTTTTGCCTTGTGATCTGGCTTTCGATTACTGCGATTTATTGGGTAGGCGGACTGCTTCCTGATGAATCTCGCGAAACAGAAGATCCAACACCCTTTTCGTTTATCCTGAACGATCACGAGATCAAGCAGGTTTAAGATTTGCGACGCGGCCCAGACTTGGCCGTGACGCCCACTAGTTTCGGATATTTAGTCCCTTAGATATCCGGAAATCGTCAGGATCTCGACGTCCTGACAGCTCCTGTTGGCTACGGGAGACAGATGCCGCCAGACCTTCCCGTTTGCGTCATCTGTTCCCGAGCCAACAGGCCTAGCCACAAACGTCGAGATTTTCTGAACGTCGAGAAAAGGCCGTTGATATGACACGCCCGAATACCCCAATTTTAGATAAGATTGCTGCCCCGTCCGATATGAAAGGGCTCAGTAATTCCGAACTTTCTTGTCTTGCTGACGAGTTGCGCAGCGAAGTTGTGCAGGCCGTGTCCCAAACGGGTGGCCATCTTGGATCTTCCCTTGGTGTGGTTGAGTTGACCGTTGCATTGCACGCGGTTTTTGACACGCCGCGCGACAAGCTGATCTGGGATGTCGGCCACCAATGCTATCCGCACAAAGTGCTGACAGGACGGCGCGAACGCATGAAAACCTTGCGCCAAGAGGATGGGATTTCAGGGTTTACCAAGCGCTCAGAATCCGAATTTGACCCCTTTGGTGCTGCACATTCCTCAACCTCTATTTCAGCCGCTCTAGGGTTCACAGTCGCACGCGATATGGGCGAACCGACAGGCGACGCTGTTGCGATTATTGGCGACGGTTCCATTAGCGCAGGCATGGCTTACGAGGCGATGAACAACGCAGGTGCCGAGGGGCGCCGCATGTTCGTTATCCTGAATGACAACGAGATGAGCATCGCACCCCCTGTAGGGGCCATGTCTAAATACATGTCTGGCCTAAGTGCTGCACCTTTGGAAACGCTGCACAGCTTGGGCAAAGAATTTGAAGCGGCCCTCCCAGGTCCTTTGCGCGATCATGCACGTCGTGCACGCCAGTTGGTGACGGGGGCGACAGGATCAAGCGGAACACTGTTTGAAGAGTTGGGTTTTGAGTACATCGGCCCAATCAATGGCCACGATATGGACCAACTTTTGTCGGTCCTTAGATCCGCACGCACCCGCGCGACGGGGCCGGTTTTGATCCACTGTTGCACTGTGAAAGGCAAAGGATATGCGCCTGCGGAAAATTCTATGGACAAGTATCATGGCGTGTCCAAGTTTGATGTTGCCAGCGGTACGCAATCCAAAAGCATCGCCAATGCGCCGAGCTATACAAAGGTCTTTGGCCAAGCTTTGAGCAAACTAGCTGAAACAGATTCAAAGATTGTTGGTATAACCGCGGCCATGCCCGGTGGCACAGGCATGGATATTTTCGCGAACCAATTTCCTAAACGCATGTTTGATGTGGGCATCGCAGAACAACACGGTGTGACGTTTGCTGCTGGTATGGCTGCAGGGGGTCTAAAACCGTTCTGCGCCATCTATTCTACATTCCTGCAACGCGGCTACGATCAAATCGTGCATGACGTTGCTTTGCAGAATCTTCCTGTGCGTTTCGCAATTGATCGTGCGGGACTTGTGGGTGCAGACGGTGCCACCCATGCGGGCGCGTTTGACATTGGATACCTTTGCGCCTTGCCTAATATGACCGTGATGGCTGCTTCTGACGAGGCCGAATTAGTCCACATGGTCGCCACAGCGGTCGCCCACGATTCTGGCCCCATCGCGTTCCGTTATCCGCGCGGCACGGGAACGGGCGTTGAAATGCCCGAGGTCGGCAACGTGCTGGAAATCGGGAAAGGCCGCATCGTGCGGGAAGGAACCGACGTCGCGATTTTGTCCTTGGGCGCACACATGAGCGAATGTTTGAAAGCGGCAGATCTGATAGAGGCGCAAGGCATATCCGTGACCGTTGCGGATGCACGATTTGCCAAACCGCTGGATCGCGCGCTGTTGCGCCAACTTGTGAAAAACCACAAGGCCCTGATCACAGTCGAGCAGGGGTCCTTAGGCGGATTTGGTGCGATGGTATTGCAAGACCTTGCGCAAGATGGATCGCTTGATGGGGATATTGCTGTGCGTACAATGACGTTGCCAGATCGCTTTGTTGATCAAGCCGCACCTGATGCAATGTATGCAGATGCGGGGTTAACCGCGACGGATATCGCGGCAACTGCGCTGCAAGCGGCCAATGTAACAATGAAGGTTTTGAGCGTCTGATTAGGCGTCGCTCAACGCTATTTCTCCGAAAATCATATCACTGTGCTGCGCCATATAAATGCGCAACCAAGGGGTGTAGGCGTCTGGATTAATTTCTAACTCGTGGCGCAGGGCTTGCTGCGAAATCCACTTGGTCGCCATGACTTCATCAGGGTTTGGAATGAACTGCAGGTCACGTGACGTGGTCGCTATGAATACCTCAACAACTTCATGCTCGATCAGGCCATTGCCCACACCTGCGCGGTATTCAACTTGGCCACGATAATCCAAGTCTAGGCCAGTGATTCCAAGCTCTTCATCCGTGCGCCGCATGGCGCAATGTAGCGGGTCTTCGTCCCAGTCAGGATGAGTGCAGCACGTGTTCGCCCAAAGGCCAGGGGTATGATATTTTCCGAGCGCACGTTGTTGGATCAGGATGTCATCACCACACGTCACGAACACGGAAATCGCTTTGTGACGCAGCCCACGTTGATGGGCTGCCAGTTTCTCAACAGGTTGTAATTCCTCACCAACCCACGCAGGAATCATGATCGTCATTAGACCCGTGTCTCCGAAATGATCCGCGTCAGATGCGCGAGGTTTTTCATACCGATTTTCAGATGTGCCATAGGCCGCGCTTTGACGAGGCGCTTATTCATGTAGGCCTCAAACGTCAGTTTCTGCACGTCAATATCGTGACACAACGATACGAAACGCTCGCGGCGTTCATCGCTGCGATAATATGCGTTTTGCATCGCGCCCAGCACTTTGAAGACGCTTTTGTGTTCGCGCATGAACAGTTTACGCGCAAGTTGCAGGTTCTTGGCACGTCCCGTTTCCAGGCACGCGCTGGCTGCAGTCGCTGCAACGAGGCCCCCGACCATTGCATAATAAATACCCTCACCCGAGGACGGGGCAACGACGCCAGCAGCATCACCCGCCAACACAACATCCACACCATTGTCCCAGCGATCCATTGGGCGCAGCGGTATTGGCGCGCCTTCGCGGCGCAGTGTTTTGCAATTTTCCAAACCCGCAGAGGCACGCAAATCAGCGGTCGCTTTTTTCAGATCAACCCCTTCAATACCGGTTCCCATTCCAACGCTCGCAGAGGCACCGTGTGGAAAGATCCATCCATAAAAATCGGGGGAAATCGCGCCGTCATAGATCACATCACACCGTTTGGGATCATAATTGGGTCCCGCTTTGGGTGCTTCGATAATTTCGTGGTAAGCAATGACATAGGGGATCTTATCGCCACCGGGTACTTCGGCCTTGGCAACTTTTGAACGCGCACCGTCCGCGCCGATGATAAGCTTGGTGGCTAGTTCGACTTCGTTGCCGGATTCTTTGTCGCGATACACAACATGTGTGCCTTCACCGTCGCGTTTGATTCTCAAGAATGTGCCCGTGAAACACTGCGCGCCAGCCTCGATGGCGCGCGCCCGTAGGAAAGGATCGAAATCCTTGCGATCCACCATGCCGACAAAGCCATCCTCGATCGGGATATCAACCTTACGCTGCGTTGGGGACACCATGCGCGCGGTTTTGATGCGCGCGATGATTTGACTGTCGGGAATATAGAAATCTTCGATCAAACGGGGAGGGATCGCGCCGCCGCAGGGTTTGATCCGTCCATCGCGATCAATCATCGCAACCTTGCGACCCAAACGCGCCAAATCTTCCGCAGCCGTAGCACCAGATGGGCCACCTCCAATAACAACAACATCAAACATTGCTTATTCTCCCGGGATCATAGACGCGACCACTGGAGCCTGCGTGTTTTCCATTACGCGCGCAGCCATCATAGCAGCGGCGAGAAATAATAGGGCTTCGAACGCGAAAACGGTGCCAAAGGCGGGGCCGTCTGGTGCAAATGTGCGCATGACGTCGACAAGTAACGCGCCAGTCAGTCCGCCGAATCCAGCGGCAATTGCTTGTGCTGCGCCCCAAATGCCCATGCGTGTACCTTCGCGTTGGCCACGTCCTTCAGAGGCAAGCGCCATCATCGCGCCAATCGCGGCAACCGCGAACATTCCGTTGAAGAAACCAAGTGCGACAACAAGGTAGCTAAAGTTCAGACCTGTGTAGGCGAACCCCGTCATGCAAATCAGCCCAAGGATAATGCAGGACCCGATGCAGCCAGAGATTACCCAAGTGCGCAATTGGCCGATCTTCAACCCCGTCGCAACGATACCAACGGTTAGCATTCCAAGAAACACGCCCCCGTTTTGCGCGCCGCTGAGCGCAGTAGATTCACCGGGTGTGAAGTTGAAGACCAGACCTGCATAGGGTTCCAAGATCAGCTCTTGCATAAAGTATGCGTTCATCGACAGGAACACGAACAGCGTGAAATTGCGTGTTTTCGGCTCTGCCCAAATTGCGCGCATGCCGTCCATGAAGGGGATGTCTGCCTCCGGCCTCATCGCCGTCACGCGGCCCTCGATCCGCCCAATCGCAACGATAGTCAGTAAGGTTGCAGCCGTGACGACCACAGCAACAACACTCAAAAGACGTGTAGGGGAATAGGGATCAAGGTAACTACCCGCAAGACCCGCCGTCAAAGCGATGCCGAAGATCATCATCAGCCATGTAATAGTTGCCGCAGCTGCACGTCGATGCGGTGCGGTCGCAGTTGCGAGCAAGGCCAAAAGGGACGTTCCTGAAGCCCCGACACCGATCCCAATCAATGCATAAGCGACAATAGAAAAGCTAAGTGCGAGCCAATAGCTTTGCGCGAAAAGCGTGACAGCATAGGCAGCTCCCATGCCGCCTGCGGCAAGAATAAACATACCGCCAATGATCCAACGCGTGCGATTGCCGCCTGTGTCGGAGGTATATCCCCAATGTGGACGCGAAAGCTGAATGCCATAGTGCAAACCGACCAGTACACCGGGTAACAGTGCGGGTAGCGAAAACTCAACAACCATTAGACGGTTCAGCGTAGACGTCGTTAAAACAACGATTGCGCCAAGGGCCATTTGCACAAGGCCAAGGCGCATAATTTGTGTCCAAGAAAGCGTCATGCCAAGGTCCTTAATGCGAAGGCTGCGATCATCATGCCGGACACGTACATCGTAACGCCTGTCCCATTATACCAAGGCGCGCGGCCTTTCGGATCGCTGAGGAGGATGGTCATTGCCCAGCCTTGCGCCGCCACAAGGACCGCGATTGCGAGAGCATAGAAAGGTTTGTCCCAAGAGATCAGCAATGCGATAACGGCGACTTGAGGCAGGGCCATGATCCAGCAAGCAACGCGTGCTGCGCGTTCGGGGCCTAGCGTGACGGGCAGAGAATTGACCCCCGTTTGGCGGTCGCCCTCAAGCGCTTTGAAGTCGTTCAATGTCATGATGCCGTGGGCACCAATCGCATACAAAGCTGCGACACTGATGATCGACCAAGATGGCGCACCAAGTGAGAGCACTGCAGCACCTGTGAACCAAGGAAGGCCCTCGTAGCAAAGACCAACAAGTCCGGGACCCCACCAGCCAGATTTTTTCAAACGGACAGGCTCGGCTGAATACGCCCAAGCGGCCAGCACACCAAACACGGTTGCTCCAAAACCCCAAGGGCCAAGCTGCGCACCAACTATTAAGGACAAAACAGACATCGCGAGTGCAATCCATAGCCCCCATTTCCCTGGGATACGTCCAGAGGGAATGGGCCTGTCTGGTTCGTTGATTGCATCTACGTGGCGATCACACCAGTCATTGGCTGCTTGACTCATTCCGCACACGATTGGCCCAGCCAATATGACGCCTAAAAGGACCAAAGCCCATTGACCGCTTGGTGCGATGCCCGAAGAAACAACACCACATAAGTAGGCCCACATCGGTGGAAACCACGTTATAGGTTTGATCAGGCGAAGCGTTGCCGCAGGCTCAGGCACGCGCCGTGATGAGTAGGTGGTTGAATCGATCATAGTGTAAGTGTAGCGTTACACTTAATGAGTCATCAAGTGTAAAGTTTGATTGACAGTTACGATCAATTAGTGGTGATTTCTTAAGAAAGACGGCCTAGCCACTTTACCATGGCGTATTGCGCGCTAGAGTCATTTCCGGAAGCACAGGAGAAAACGATATGAAAAAGTTAATTGCGACAACACTGGGCGTCTGCCTAGCTGCGGCACCCCTTTTCGCAGGCGGTCACGCATCCGGCGATGCGGAAGCTGGTGAAAATGTAATGAAGAAGTGCAAAGCTTGCCACATGATCGTTTCCGACGATGATACGGTGATCTTCAAGGGCGGCAAAACTGGCCCAAATTTATTCGGATTGAACGAACGCCAAGCTGGATCCCTTGAGGGCTATAAATATGGCAAGTCTATAGTGGCCGCGGGCGAAGCAGGTCTTGTCTGGAATGAGGCTGACTTTGTTAATTATGTTGCCGATCCAAAGGCTTTCTTGCGTGAAACGCTGGATGACAAAAAGGCTAAATCCAAGATGGCGTTCAAGCTGAAAGATGCTGAAGATGCAGCAAACGTTTGGGCCTTTATTGTTTCAGCCGCAGAATAAAGCGACAGAGCGTCGTAAATGTAAAAGGCCCGCCACAACTGGTGGGCCTTTTTTTCTTTTACGCTTTAAGATGTGTGCGAACGCACCGTATCGATCATGAGTTTCACATTTTCTGGGTTGGCGTCTGGTGTGATTCCGT
>NZ_JABBAM010000054.1 GCF_018607965.1 Planktotalea sp. | reverse complement strand
GACCCGCAAGACCTTTTTTCATCCTTTTCTAAGAAAACTTCGAAATTTCTATTTTCTAAATGAAAACAGTCATTTGTGATGGGTTCTTGATAATAAAATTACGCAATCGATAGCTTACCCTAGGTCTGATCCAAGGTAATGTGGATAAGATGCTAGTTATCCACAGACTCTCGAGTGAATCGCCCTGCAATCTTGAGAGATTTATTTGGGATTCTCAGTGCAAGCAGCCCTATTACCACCGCCATATAGATCAGAGGCTCTAGTTGGATGCCTTTTGCGACCATTACAAAGTGCAAAGCCCCTAGAAAAGCGATTCCATAGGTAAGTTTATGTAGCTTGCGCCACCGGACGCCCAGCTTACGTACACTAAAGGTGTTGGATGTCGCCGCCAATGGAATCATTAGTACGAATCCAACCATGCCCACAGTGATATAGGGACGCTTTAAGATGTCGGCCCAAATTTGACTGACAATCTGCACATCAAGAACGAGCCACACAAGCAAGTGCAGGAACACATATACAAATGTCATCACACCAATGGCGCGGCGGAACTTGATCAGATTCACCCCCAGATGCTTGCGTAACGGTGTGATGCATAGACCAAGGATCAACAACTTTAGTGCAAACTCACCAAGCTCGTGCTCTAAAGACTTGATCGGCTCGGCACCCAAGTTGCCGGTTAACCCCTGATACAGGAACCAACCCGCTGGCAGAATACCGAGCACATAAATCAGCCACGCCGGAATGCGGCGTGCTGTGATGTTAATCGTATCGGTGATCATTAAAAGTTAACGCTCATGTCCATACCGTCATACAGGCTCGCCACGTCTTCTTCGTATCCGTTGAACATCAAGGTCGGGATGCGCTTGGCGAACAAACCTCCGCCGATCTTACGCTCTGTTGCTTGGGACCAGCGTTTGTGATCCACCTCTGGGTTCACATTAGAGAAGAACCCATATTCGCGCGCGTTGGCTATATTCCAGCTAGTGGGGGGCTCTTTATCCATCAACGTGATCTTCACAACGGACTTAATAGATTTGAAACCATATTTCCATGGCACAACCAATCGCATCGGTGCCCCGTTCTGATTAGGAATGTCCTTACCATAGATACCTGTGGCCATCATCGTCAACGGGTGCATCGCCTCATCAAGGCGCAGACCCTCAACATAGGGCCATTGCAACGTGCTGAACTTCTGACCAACCATTTCTTCAGGACGGTACAGCGTTTCGAACGCGACGTACTTGGCAGAGGATTGAACACCCGCCAGATCAAGCAAATCTTTCAACTCAAAACCGTTCCAAGGCACGACCATCGACCACGCTTCAACACAGCGGAAACGGTAGATGCGTTCCTCGACTGTCATCTTGGACATAATGTCAGCGATATCATATTCGCCCGGCTTATCTACCAAACCGTCAATCGTAACAGTCCAAGGCGTTGTGGTCAGCTTGCCAGCGTTCTTGGCAGGATCATCTTTACCAGCGCCAAATTCATAAAAGTTATTGTAGCTGGTGATGTCTTCAAAGCTGTTCGGCTCTAGCATTTCCTGCGCAAGCGCGGCACGTGGACCGCCGATTGCTGCGGCAAGGCCCAAACCTGCGCCGCCACCCATAAGTTGGCGGCGGTTTAGGAACACAGAATGATCCGTGACGTCCGAGTCTTTCAGTACATTCTTCCAGCGATAGGCCATACGTTATCTCCCTTGTTGCACTCTACATAGCCAAACACCGATCACAGACCAATGCCCGCACACTCACAATGCCGTGCCGGGACTGCAACATTCGCCTTCCTCTTGCAGGCTTAACAATGCAATCTGATTTGCGAAGGATTTTGAATATGAATGATAGACCCGTAGGTTTCCCCGTTTCCAATTGGACCCCACCCGCTGCCCCCAGCCCCGTGGTGTTGGAAGGTCGCTATTGCCGCTTGGAACCGTTGGTCGCAGAAAAGCACGCTGCACATTTGTTTGATGCGTTTGAAAAGCAAGATCATTTGTATGACTATCTGCCCGCTGGCCCGTTTCATTCGGCCGCGCAATATCATCACTGGGTAAACGAAGTGACCTCAGGCCAAGACAGCCTGTTCTTCGCGGTCTACGATCTACATAAGAACGCGTACCTTGGTGTCCTTAGTTATTTGCGCATTGCGCCCAGCGCGGGCTCTATCGAAGTTGGCAACATCAACTTTTCCGCGGGCATGCAACGCAGTCCTGTGTCGACCGAAGCGATCTATCTTACGATCAAATGGGCATTTGAGACAGGCTACCGACGGTTTGAATGGAAGTGTAATGCCCTTAACACACCATCACGTCAGGCCGCCCAGCGTTTAGGCTTTAGTTATGAAGGCATCTTCCGTCAGGCGATGGTCGTCAAAGAACGTAATCGTGACACCGCATGGTTCGCAATGATTGATGCAGAATGGCCCGCGCTGAAAGAAGCATACCGCGTTTGGCTAGATCCCCGAAACTTTGACGCACAAGGCCAGCAACGCGAACGCCTTGGCGATCTTACGGGATTGGTCCGCGTTGCAAATGATCCATCACTTTAGATCGCAACTGAGACGGTCATACGATCACGGATCAACCCTGCCAATCTTGACTGATGGCTATGGATCGTGGTTCCCTCAGACCGCGCACGGACAAATAATCGCGCTGCACGTGTCAATTGATCGTCATGTGCACTTTTTGCGACGCCTTGGATGAACTGCGCAATATAGTCCAAAGTTCTGACATCTGTGTCTGTTGAAAAAATTTCCGATGCATGGGCCATATCATCCTGAAAGGCCAAAGGATCGGGATCAACGTGTTCGTCGGTGATCTCCCTTAGGCCTGCGGGGCGCATCGTTTCTGGCAACGCCTTTAGGACTGCGGATTGAAACCCAGCGAGAGACGCAAGTGGTTTACTTAAGAACCCATCAGCACCGGCTTCCATAGAAACGGCTTCGTTCATATCATCACCACTTGTTGCCAAGATCGCAGAGATACGTGGCTCTGCAATGGACAACTCGCTTATTAACTCGGCACCTGATCCATTGAGCAGACCAAGATCAATGATCACGACGCTGGGGCGGTAAACTGGCAAATGACGTCGTGCAGAGCGAAGGCAATCCGCTCGTCGAATGCGTGCCCCGCTTCGCAAACACAAAAGTCGCATGGCATCGCATGCAAAGCGACTGTCCTCTACAACAAGTATCGTTAACCCCAGCAGTGGCCGCGTTGCGGTCGGTGTGGGTGTTAGAGACGTATAGTCCAACTCATTCATGGTTCCCTCGAATCTATTAGCAACTATCAAGAACGCTAGGCCAACGACCCTAACAACCCATTAAGACCCCCGCGTCCTTGCGCCGCTTGCCGAGATGCCCATGCCGCTTCATATAGTTGCCGAACAGAATGAACCGGAGTTTTCAATGATCGGACGATTAAACCATGTAGCCATCGCCGTGCCTGACCTAGGGGCCGCGGCGGATCAGTATCGAAACGCATTGGGCGCAAAGGTTGGCGCGCCGCAAGATGAGCCAGATCACGGCGTTACTGTCATCTTTATCGAGCTGCCAAATACCAAGATCGAATTGCTCTATCCTTTAGGCGACGACAGTCCGATCAATGGCTTTCTAGAAAAGAACCCGAGCGGTGGCATTCACCACATTTGTTATGAAGTCAACGACATCATTACAGCGCGCGATTCATTGATCGCGTCGGGCCTGCGTGTGCTTGGCAATGGTGAACCGAAAATCGGTGCGCATGGCAAACCCGTCATCTTCCTACACCCTAAAGATATGAACGGTGTCTTAACTGAGCTGGAGCAAGTCTAATGGGCATCACATCAGCACTCGTCCTGTTCGCCGTCATCTGGTTCATGACCTTCTTGATCGTGATCCCAATTCGCCTACAAACCCAGGGCGATGTCGGCAAAGTCGTTCCCGGCACGCACGCGGGATCGCCAGAAACGCACAACCTCAAGAAAAAGGCGTGGATCACCACAGCTGTGAGCGCCGTTTTATGGGCAATCATCGCAGGGATCATCTTGTCCGGCACAATCACAATTCGCGACTTGGACTGGTTCAACCGGATGAGCGAGCCCGCTGTATCGCGTGGAACAGATGGGTAAAGGTCGCCGCACCTTAGATCGGTATAAACAAATTCAGCAGTGGCACGGTGAGTGGCACTGCCATTAAACATCCCGTAAGCCAGATCATTCCAAAGTTTTCTTTGCGGGCTTGCTTAGCGCCTTCACGCCCCAAGCGGCGCATCGCTGCGATCTGGAAATACTCCCGCCCCAGCAAAAACCCGTTCAGCGCCCAAAAGATGAAGATCGCAGCGAATG
>NZ_JABBAM010000028.1 GCF_018607965.1 Planktotalea sp. | reverse complement strand
AGGGGTCGTGAATCATATCAGCCTCACAGGCTCAATCAGTTAATGGGTCCTGACCATAGATGCCGGCCTATTTTCGGTGTCATAAACATCCCGACCAACATCGCAAGAATAAAGGTGATATTGGCCCATCCCCCGAAACTAAGTGACGCAAGCGTTGGACCAGGGCAAAGACCAACCAGCCCCCATCCCAGTCCAAAAAGAAGAGAACCAAGGATAAGTTTACGTTCAAGCTTTGGCTCAGGTAGCTTTTGGAATTCCCCACCGACCAACGGCGCGCGAACTTTCGTCAATCGCCATGCCACGGCCATCGGTATTATCGCACCGCCCATAACAAACGTTAGCGTTGGGTCCCAATCACCGAAAATATCCAACCAATCTTGCAGCTTTTTGGTGTCGGTCATGCCTGAAATCAACAGACCGGCTCCGAATAGACCACCTGCGATGAACGCTAAAAATAAACGCATTAGATCCATCCCAAAGCTTGGCGAAAGACGATCATCGTGATCACGCCTGCCAGTACGTAAATCAGGGTCGCAATAATGCCGCGAAGGGACAGTCGCGATATACCGCAAACACCATGTCCAGACGTGCAGCCATTTGCGAGCCGTGTTCCGATGCCAACCAACAGGCCCGCTGGAATAAGAAGTGCCGGATTTTGCGTTAGATGCGTTTGTGATCCGCTGAGAAAGGGCAATAACAGGGCAGGAAGAACAACAAGTCCTGCAATAAAGACAATGCGTTCCTTCCATGATGAGTGTCCCGTTCCATCAACAAGGCCGCCAACGATCCCGCTGGCACCCATGATGCGTCCGTTTCCAAGCAGGTAAACCGCGCCGCCCAGACCGATAAGCAAGCCGCCAATCAGTCCTAAAATCCAATCTTGTTCCACAAGTATTCCTCTTAACGCCGATCACTGCGATCCATTTAAAGCTTATTGATTGGAACTTTCAGGAAAACATCTCCCTGATCGTCCGGTTCGGGTAGGTTTCCCGCTCGCATATTGATTTGCAGTGACGGAATGATCAAACGCGGCATGGCTAAGGTCGCATCGCGCTCTTCGCGCATCTGAACAAAATCTTCAAGGCCGCGCGCGCCACCGATATGAACGTTCGCCGCTTTTTGGGCACCAACAGTACTTTCCCAAGCAAACTCTTCGCGGCCAGGGGCTTTGTAGTCATGGCCCACAAAAATACGGGTTTCATCTGGTAAACGTAGGATTTTCTGGATTGAATTATAAAGGTCTTGCGCTGATCCACCGGGGAAATCGCAGCGTGCGGTCCCGAAATCAGGCATGAACAGTGTGTCGCCAACGAAAGCCGCATCCCCGATGACATAGGTTAAACAAGCGGGCGTGTGGCCCGGTGTTTGCATAATATCAACGCGCATCTGGCCAATATGTACACTATCGCCATCGCCAAAAAGCTGATCGAACTGACTGCCATCGCGCTGAAATTCGCTGCCTTCGTTAAAGACTTTACCAAAAGTATCTTGAACAAGAACGATGTTTTTGCTGATCCCGATTTTACCACCCAAATGCTCTTGCAAGTATGGCGCTGCAGAGAGGTGATCGGCATGCACGTGGCTTTCGAGGATCCATGCAACGTCCAAATCGCGCTCTTTCACAAACGCGACAATGTCATCTGCGCTTTTCGTGTCTGTCGTCCCGGAGGCGTGATCAAAGTCCAAAACACTATCAACGATCGCGCAGGATCGACCGTTGGGTTCTTTCACCACGTAAGAGATCGTATTTGACGCGTCATCAAAGAAGGCTGCAATGTCAGGTGTCATGGTGAAATCCCCTTTGGGGCATCATATATTCAGAGTTGAATGTGATACAAGCCAGCGCCGCTTTTTAGCGGGTAAGCTCTTTCATGCCTCGCTCTAAACCAGACAGGGTCATAGGAACCATCTGATCTTCAAACACCTCTTGGATCATCTTGATGGAATGGGTGTATCCCCAGTGCTTTTCTGGCACCGGATTGATCCAAAGATTGCTTTTCCATTGCTCGCGCGCGCGTGCGAGCCAAACTTGACCGCTTTCAGCGTTCCAATGTTCGCTTGCGCCACCTGGATAGGCGACCTCATACGGGCTCATCGATGCATCACCAACGAAAATGCATTTGTAGTCAGGCCCATACGTGCGCAAAACTTCGTGGGTTGGAATTTGTGCATCCCAACGACGGCTATTGTCGCGCCACACTCCTTCATACAAACAATTGTGGAAATAGTAATATTCCAACTGCTTGAATTCGGTCCGAGCCGCTGAGAAAAGTTCCTCGACGACTTTGATGTGTGGGTCCATAGAACCGCCAACGTCCAAAAACAGCAGAACTTTAACGGCGTTGCGTCGTTCTGGTCGGGTTTTCACGTCCAGATATCCGTTTTCCGCCGTCGCGCGAATTGTTCCGTTCAGATCCAGCTCTTCGGTGGCCCCATCGCGGGCCCATCGGCGCAAGCGTTTCAGGGCGACCTTGATATTGCGGGTCCCCAGTTCGACACTGTCATCTAGGTTTTTGAATTCGCGCTTGTCCCAGACCTTAACGGCGCGCTGATGACGGCTCTCGCTTTGGCCAATCCGAATGCCCTCGGGATTGTAACCGTATGCGCCAAAGGGCGAAGTGCCTCCGGTTCCGATCCACTTGTTGCCACCTTGATGACGACCTTCTTGGTCTTTCAAGCGCTCTTTCAGCGTTTCCATCAGTTTTTCGAAGCCACCAAGCGCGTCTATTTCGGCTTTCTCTTCTTCGCTCAGGTGTTTTTCAACCATTTTGCGCAACCATTCTTCGGGAATTTCAACTGCGTTGAGCATTTCCTCAGAGGTGATTGCCTCAAGACCTTTGAAAGTCGCGGAAAAGGCTTGGTCGAATTTATCGATGTTGCGTTCGTCTTTAACCATCGCGGTGCGTGCAAGGTAGTAGAACGCTTCGATGTCATAAGTCACAAGCCCACGCTTGACGCCTTCCAAAAAGGAAAGATATTCGCGCAAGGAAACCGGGATACCGCCGTTGCGCAGGTTGTCAAAGAAGGGCAGGAACACGGATTAAAGTGCTATGCGATTGATTATCAGTGTCGCGATAAATCCAACAAGGACGAATGCGATTCCGTGTCCGGCGGCATACTGGGCCATATCAGCCAAGTTACCACCGCGCTTTTTTGCGCGAAATGCGCCGAGTGCGATGCCAAATAGCCCCGCGAAAATAAAGATCATGTCTAGCCGCGTCCTTTTTTGAGCGGGCTTATTGAAGAAATTTCACGTAGCTTGGCCCGCACTGCCCAGTCTGGACCAAAGCCGTATCGTGCCCATCCCAAACTGTCCATACGAATGGTGCGTGCTTCTGAACTGCGACCGGCAAGATCCAGCGCTTCGGCGCGTTGCAACATGAGGGTCGACATCAAAGCTGCGTTCTCATAACGCGCTGCGGTATCAAGATGTGGACCGATCTGTTTGAGGGCTGCTTCACCATCGCCTGCAGCAATATAGAAAGAGGCAAGCTGGGACGCTGCATAAGCAGAGTGTAGGCGTGTCGAGGAGTTTTTCCCATAGAGACGTGCAGCGATCGAGAAATGTTCACGTGCTTTCTTGAGATCCGTCGACATATTCAAACGGCCCATGGCGTAGTGACTAAACGCACGGCGATGGTCTGACCAACCCATTGCGACGGCAATCTGCATTGCGTCATTGGCGGCACGCAGGCGTTCTTTCTGGTTTGCGCCCGGTCCAAGTGCGCGCTGGATGGCATTGATCCACGAACGTGGAGTGCGCGTCAAACGACGAGGGGCATACTGAGCGCCGCGCGGATTTACGCGGGATAGAATTCCACCAATGCGATCAGCAACCTGCGGTTTGGTCATCCCGTTTCTGAGAGACGGGTCGTAGTATGCGCGCAGAATGAGCATGTCGAAACCTGTTAGAACGGTATGCACATTGTCGTCGTTAAAAACAGAATCAGGGAGGCGGTAGAGGTCATTCAATGGACCAAGTGCCTGAGCAAGCTCTTCATGCAAGCAATCACGTACTTCCTGCGGGCTTGCATCGTTGGGCAGAAAAATCGCCAGACGCTTGCGTTCTCTCAAGCTTGTCCAGTTTACCAAAGATGTTCGACGCGCCAGACGATACTGCGCCATGCTTGATACGTTTGGCGCTACAAAGCACGCGGCTTGTGGCAACATTGCGCGGATTTCATTACGCGATACTGCTTCAATCGTGATATTTGCGTGATCTGCCTGATCTTGGCGGATATCGATCCGCGCTTCTGTGCGTAGACGGTGTAGCAATCGGTTCAGATCGCTCGCTAGACCCGATGAGGGACGACCTGTGACACGCACAGAAATAGGACCTTCAAATCTGGTTAGGGTCTGCAAACTTCTGCCGCTTTCCAAATTGAAAGACAGGTCCAAGAAATCGCGCGCAATATCGGTGTTGGCGCGAAGGGATGGAGTGGGGCGCGGGGCGCTAAAGGCTTTTACGGCGGGCAAAGTCATGCCAGCTGTTACAGTTTGTGCCCGCGAGGGCATATCAGCTGGTGCTGACGGCACACAGCCAGACAGCACGAGATAAAATGTCAACAAAAATCGGCGCATTAGGTCTTCAAACCCCGTCTCGTTCGCATGCGACCTGCGAAAGGGGGATGTTCAAAAGAACACCCGTTTATGTAGGGACCCTGACGGGTAGCGATCATCAAAGATGAGGAGGGACGCGCAAGCGCAACAGTCAGGCATATCGTCGAACCTTTGACCGAAGTCATATGTGTAGCCATTGCCTGCAAAATCTATCCCACTCATTAGTAACGTGCCACCGTTCTGACGGAACACCCTGTCGAGTTTATGAAAACTTCATGGCAATATTAAGAAGCTGCCTCGGGAACACTAACCCGATACAATTTCAAGGTGTTATAAGGGATTGTTCACGTTTGGGCATTTGTTGCTGGCCTGCCACCTAGATATTGGGGCAAAGGCAGGCCAAAGGCATACAAAGGTGCAATTAACTCGCGAGCGGTGCGTTTTAGGTGCGACGCGCCATAAAGGCTAAGCGTTCAAACAGGTGGACGTCTTGTTCATTTTTCAGCAATGCGCCGTGCAACTTTGGCAATGCATTCGCACCATCGCGTTTCAGATCTTCGGGGGTCAAATCTTCGGCCAAAAGCAGCTTAAGCCAATCAAGAACTTCTGACGTGGATGGCTTTTTCTTTAGGCCTTGTTGTTCGCGAATGTCATAAAACTGGGTCAAAGCGGTCGAAAGCAGGGCTTCTTTGATGCCGGGGTGATGGACTTCTACAATCTTGCGCATAGTCTCTGGATCGGGAAAGCGGATGTAGTGAAAGAAGCATCGACGCAGGAACGCATCTGGCAATTCTTTTTCATTGTTCGAGGTAATGATCACAATCGGGCGATTAACAGCACTGATCGTCTTTCCAGTTTCGTAAACATAAAACTCCATACGATCTAATTCTTGCAGCAGATCGTTTGGGAATTCGATGTCGGCTTTGTCGATTTCGTCGATCAACAAAACGACTTTCTCACCAGCTTCAAACGCTTCCCACAACTTCCCTTTGCGAATGTAGTTCGCCACATCATGAACACGTTCTTCGCCAAGCTGGCTGTCACGCAACCGGCTTACGGCGTCGTATTCATACAGACCTTGCTGGGCTTTCGTTGTGGATTTGATGTTCCATTCAATCATGCGCAACCCGAGGCCTGTCGCAATCTGTCTCGCAAGTTCTGTTTTGCCTGTCCCTGGTTCGCCCTTAACCAAGAGTGGACGTTCCAATGTGACCGCAGCATTCACCGCGATTGTAAGGTCGTCGGTGGCTACATAGTCCTGCGTTCCAGTGAATTTCATAAGTGCGCTCGCCAATTGATATAAGTTGCGAGCACCTTATCGACTGCTCATTTTCGCTGCAATGTGAGTTTATTGAGTAGTGACAAGCTTTGTTTGTTACGTTAAGTCGCGCTCAAAGGGTGCCAAAGCCAAAGGATATTATTCATGGATGATGGCCTTAAAGGGGGAGTGGACATGAAAGCTGAAGTTTTTCTGCCTGATGATTATCGACCGGCTGAAGACGAGCCGTTTATGAACGATCGCCAAACAGAGTATTTTCGCCAAAAGCTAATTAACTGGCGCGATGATCTTCTGGCGGACGGTCGTGATACGATTGAAACGATGCAAGACGGGACAAGAAACATTCCAGACGTCGTTGATCGCTCAAGCGAAGAAACGGATCGGTCTTTGGAATTACGCACGCGTGACCGTCAGCGCAAACTTGTTGCCAAGATCGATGGAGCTTTGCGCCGTATTGAAGAAGGTGAGTTTGGGTACTGTAACGTAACGGGTGATCCAATCTCGTTGAAGCGTCTTGATGCGCGGCCTATCGCAACGATGAGTTTAGAAGCACAAGAGCGCCATGAGCGTCGTGAAAAAGTTCACCGCGACGACTGATCGCGCGCATTTGCTTGTAATATATAAACGCCGGGGCTTTCGCTTTGGCGTTTTTCGTTGCACTGATGTGTTATGGATCATCCGATGAAGATAACTGTGGTTGGTGGCGGAATTGGCGGGCTGGCTGTTGCAACGGCCTTGGCGCAGCAAAGCGTGCAGGTTGTTGTATTAGAACAGGCCAGCGCGATTAGCGAAGTGGGTGCCGGTTTGCAGATCAGCCCGAATGGTCTGTGCGTCTTGCGCGCGCTTGGACTTGAAAAGGCATTGGCGCGTCGCTCGTGTCGTGGCCACGCCGTCAGTTTGCGACGGAGTGAAAGCGACGTTGAGGTTGCGCGGCTGGATCTGACGCGCCTTGAAGCAACCCAGCGTTACCATTTTTTGCATCGCGCTGACCTCATTGATATGTTGCTCAACGCGGCAACAAACGCGGGTGTCGATGTAAGGACCTCTCAAAAGGTTTCCTCAATTGAACCTGCGATACCAACGGTTGTTCACTTGGCCGATGGATCCGAACTGACCAGCGATCTTGTTATTGATGCCAGCGGGTTGCACAGCACATTGCGCGGCGTGCTGAATGATGAAGCTGACCCTTTCTTTACTGGCCAAGTCGCGTGGCGTGCGATCATTCCCAACACGATCATGCGTAAAAACGCTGTTCATGTTCATATGGCTCCGCGCAGCCATATTGTGTCGTATCCCATCCGCGACGGTGCGTTTCTTAACCTTGTTGCGGTGCAAGAACGCGATCAATGGGCGCCAGAGGGCTGGTCGCAGCGTGATGACCCAAAAAATCTACGCTCTGCGTTCCAAGGCGCGGCCCCTGTTGTTCAACAGATGCTAGAGCAGGTCCAAGACGTCCATTTATGGGGTTTGTTTAGACATCGGGTTGCGGCGAATTGGGCTGGGGCAGGGTGCGTGTTACTTGGGGACGCGGCCCATCCAACTTTGCCCTTCCTCGCACAGGGTGCAAATACGGCGCTGGAAGACGCTTGGGCGTTGGCTGCGTGTCTTGCCTGTGATGGGGCGATTGAAGCTAAATTGGCAGCATATCAAAACCTACGAAAGTTGCGCGTTACAAAGGTAATCGAAGCCTCTAACAATAATGCGTGGCGCTATCATCTGCGCCGCGGTCCAGTTCGGTTGGCTGCCCACATCGCTCTCGGACTTGGAAGCCGCTTTGCGCCTAATTTGATGTTGGGTCAATTTGACTGGCTGTATGGATACGATATCACTTCCGTGACACCTGAGATTTAAGGGTTCCGTGTTTCGCATGTGACCCGTATACCTTGCGCCAACGAAACGAGCCGGAAAAAGGCCGATGATCAGAGCAGCACTTCTTATTATTCTTGCCCTGTCGCTTGGCGCGGGCAGCACGGGGTACGCCCAAAGCTTTACCGCTTTGACGCGTATTGACGCTGAGGAAAGCCGCATCACCACTCGGGGCGGTGTCTATCACGTTGATTTGTCGCTCTCGCAAGGGGTGCCTTACCGCGTTTATACGTTGAGCGATCCCGCAAGATTGGCGATAGATTTCAGAGAAGTCGATTTTGCGGGCGTTGATCCCAAAGGCTTGATTGCCGGTGAAGCGCCCAATCAATTGAGGTTTGGAGCTGTTCGTCCCGGTTGGTCGCGGCTGGTTTTAGATTTGCCGAGTGCTCAGATTGTTCAGAACGCAGGGCTGAGTGTGGACAGCGAGACGGGTCGCGCGCGATTGAGTATTTCTCTTATGCTTGCGGATGATGCTACGTTTAAGATCAATTCAGGCGCGCCCCAAGATGCAGAATGGGATCGGTTGAAGCCAAGTGCGTTGGCAAAAATTCAGGCTCGATCAGAGGCAAGGCTAACGGTTGTTTTGGATCCGGGGCATGGTGGAATTGATCCTGGCGCATCGGGCAAAGGTATCACTGAAGCAGAGTTGATGCTGGTTTTGGCGCAAGAGGTGCGCGACGCATTGCTGCGCTCTGGTGATTTCGACGTCGTTTTAACCCGTTCAGAGGATGAGTTCGTTTCGCTTGAACGGCGCGTGCAGATCGCACGTTTAGCAGGCGCGGATCTCTTTGTGTCTTTTCATGCAGACGCGTTGGCGAGCGGAAAAGCGAATGGGGCAGCGGTCTATACGCTTTCAAAAGAAGCCTCCAATGCGGCGTCGGCTGCTTTGGCAGAACGCCATAACCGCGCGGACATGCTTGCTGGTGTCGATCTGTCTGGGCAGGATGATGAAATCGCCTCGATTTTGATGGAACTTGCACGCCTAGAAAATATGCCGCGTTCTCAAGCGCTTGCGCGGGGCATTATCCTTGGGATCAATACCGAAGTTGGCCATACTTATAAACGCCCGATCCAATCTGCGGGTTTCTCGGTTCTAAAGGCCCCAGATATTCCATCGGTTTTGATCGAAGTTGGTTTCTTGTCGAGCAAAGATGATCTTAGCAAACTGACAGATCCTAAGTGGCGCGGTAAGATGGTGAACGGGATTCACAATGGAATTCAGGCGTGGCTTTTGAACGATGCCGCTGACGCAGAACTGCGTCGCAAGTAGCGTTTGGCGCTACGGCTAGTCGTGATGCGCTGAAATCAGCTTACATATAGCGATGTTGTGTTTTGACGATCCGGCTTTTGGCGCGTATAGAGTGCTAAAAAATGGGGGCCGGCACGTGCTCAGAGCAATCGTATCTTTCTTTGGATCCATCTTTTCCCTTGTGACGATGGGATTGATGATGGCCGCGCTTACAATTGGTGCGATTTTCTGGATGTATGGCCGTGATTTGCCAAGCCACGAAAGTCTTGCGCAATACAAGCCCCCAACTATTTCGCGGATTTATTCTGGCGAAGGTCAAATCATCGACGAATTCGCGCGCGAGCGTCGCTTGTTTGCGCCTGCGAATGAAATTCCCGACCTCGTTAAACAGGCTCTGATTTCGGCTGAAGACAAGAATTTCTATACACATGCAGGCTATGATACCCGCGGTATGGCATCCGCACTTCGGGATGCGATCACGTCACGTGGCGAAAACGTGCGTGGTGCGTCGACGATCACGCAGCAGGTCATGAAAAACTTCCTTTTGGACGGATCGCGCAAAGCAGAGCGTAAAATCAAGGAAATCATCCTTGCGACACGCATTGAAAAAACACTGACAAAAGATCAAATTCTCGAACTTTATATGAATGAGATTTTTCTGGGCCAGAATAGCTTTGGCTTTGCCGCTGCGTCGCAGACGTATTTTAACAAAACGATGGGTGAACTCGCGCCTCACGAAGCTGCGTTCCTCGCATCCATGCCCAAAGCGCCCAGCCAGTTCCATCCTGTGCGTCGCAAAGAACGTTTGAAACAGCGCCGTGATTTCGTGCTCAAAGAAATGATGGAGAATGGCTATATCTCTCAAGCGATGTACGAGAGCGAAGTTGTTCTACCTTTGAAGTCCGTGCAAAACGGCGACTTTGATAGCTTTCGATCCGCTTTACAGCGTGACTATTTCACCGACGAAATTCGCCGACAGCTAAGCGAAGACTTTGGTGAGGGCGAATTCTTTACGGGTGGTTTGACCGTTCGCGCAACAGTTGATCCCGAAATGCAGGCAGAGGCAGCGGATGCACTGCGCCGAGAGCTTGAACGTTATGATCGCTCACAAGGCATCTGGCGTGGGACTGGTGAAGCAATACCTGTGGATCTCCTTGGGTCAGAAACATCTTGGCGCGAGGCCCTGAGCAATGTTCGCGTCGCGCGGGATGTTGATTTGGAAAATAAATGGCACCCTGCTGTCGTGCTAGAGGTTGGCTCGAACGAGGCTCGCATTGGTATTGAAGGTGTAGATGAAGATGAAGATGGTCACTGGGTTCCCGCAAAAGACGCGCAATGGGCGCGCAAACGTCTGTCTGACGGGAAACTAGGGCGCAAAGCCAAAGTCGTTGGCGATCTGCTTGCTGTCGGTGATGTGGTCCATATTCGCAAAATAACGGACGATAATTCTGGTGCATTCATTCGCTGGACTTTGCGTCAAATCCCAGAAGTACAAGGTGGCTTCATGGCCATGGACGTAAACACGGGTCGCGTTATTGCGATGCAAGGTGGCTTTTCCTATCAGCACTCTGTGTTCAACCGCGCAACACAAGCGCAACGTCAGCCGGGCTCCAGCTTTAAGCCATTCGTATACGCATCTGCGCTTGATAGCGGATATACACCTGCAACGATCGTGGTAGATGCGCCGATTGAAATTAACACGCCGCAGGGTTTGTGGCGCCCTAAAAACGCATCCAATACGTTCTATGGTCCGGCGCTCTTGCGCACAGGAATTGAACGTTCGCGTAACTTGATGACTATTCGTTTGGCCAAAGAAGTGGGAATGGACACAGTTGGCAGTTACGCAGAAAAATTTGGCGTTTACGAAAAAGGTGATTTCCTGCGAGTGCTTGCGAACTCACTGGGCAGTCAGGAAACAACATTGTTCAAGATGGTCGCAGCTTATGCGATGTTTGCAAATGGTGGGGAACGCGTTGAACCAACCTTGGTTGACCGTGTTCAGGATCGCTATGGTAAAACGGTCTATAAGCACGATTTGCGCACGTGTACGGATTGTAGTGACCCCGCGATTTCACCAACACGCAGCCCACGTATCGTGTCAGACCGTGAACGTGTGATGAACGCGGTTACGGCCTATCAGTTGACGTCCATGATGCGCGGTGTTGTCGAACGCGGTACTGCTTCAAAAACTGTTAAGCTAGGTGTCCCGACTGCGGGCAAAACGGGCACAACTAACGATGCGAAAGACGTTTGGTTTGTTGGTTTCACCAATCGCATCGTTGCGGGTTGCTACATTGGATATGATACTCCGCGTAGCCTTGGTAAAGGTGCATCTGGCGGTGGTATGTGCGGTCCTGTGTTTAACCAATTCATGCGCAAAGCGACGAAAAAATACGGTGCGAGCAAATTCCGTGTGCCTGAGGGCTGTGAATTCATCAAAATTGACCGTTTTTCAGGTGCGCGTCTTTCCGGCGGTGCATCCGGCGACAACGTCGTGAACGAGTGTTTCCGTGAGGGCGAAGAGCTAATCTTTGGTGTCTCGTTTGACGGTGGTTTTGCGATGGGTAGTAACTTGTCTTTGATTGCACCTAGTGGTCAGGTTGTGCGTCAGGTGACGACGCCGACAGGTAAAAAGGCGATTGTGGGGCCGAAAGCAAACTTTGGCACACTCAGTTCGGGCGGTCTTTATTAAGATTAAAGGCTGTCGTGTGGCGTAAGAGGCCGCATGAAATCCCGCTTAGCCTTGTAGGTGGCTGGGGGCTGGTTTATCACGTCTAGGCTAGCCATTTAGACGGGACGCACCATGCGCGCAGACGCTCAAAACACAGTCGAAACTATTGAAAAATCATTGGAGTTGCTACGGCAGCGCCTAGATTGGGACACGGCCCCGCATCGGCTTGAAGAATTCAACGCGCGTGTAGAGGATCCTGATCTTTGGAACGACGCAACGGCGGCGCAAAAACTGATGCGCGACCGTCAAATGCTGGTCGATGCGATGGGCGTTTACACATCGATCAAGCAGGATCTCTCTGACAACATTGAACTGATCGAACTCGGTGAGATGGAAGAGGACGAAGAGGTCATTGGCGAGGCCGAGCAAGCCCTCACAGCCCTTGCAGCCAAAGCCGCTGCGAAAGAGCTGGAAGCGTTGCTTGATGGCGAGGCCGATAGCAATGACACTTTCCTTGAAATCAATTCTGGTGCTGGTGGCACGGAAAGCTGTGATTGGGCGTCGATGCTTGCACGCATGTATGTGCGTTGGGCTGAAAAGCGTGGCTATAAAGTTGAACTTCAATCTGAAAGCGCGGGCGAAGAGGCGGGCATCAAGTCTGCGGCGTATAAGATCACGGGCACAAACGCCTATGGTTGGCTAAAGTCCGAAAGTGGTGTGCATCGGTTAGTGCGCATTTCGCCGTTCGACAGCGCGGCCAAACGCCATACATCGTTCACGTCCGTGAAGGTTTACCCGGTTGTTGACGATAACATTGAAATCGAAGTTAACCCGTCCGATATCCGCATCGACACCTATCGTTCCTCTGGGGCGGGTGGTCAGCACGTGAACACCACGGACTCTGCGGTTCGTATCACGCACGCGCCGACTGGAATCGTTGTAACGTCGTCTGAGAAATCCCAACACCAAAACCGCGATATCGCGATGAAGGCGTTGAAATCCAGGCTGTACCAGATCGAACTTGATAAGCGGTCTGCACTGGTCAACGAGGCGCATGAAAATGCGGGGGATGCAGGGTGGGGCAACCAGATCCGTTCTTATGTTTTGCAGCCCTATCAGATGGTAAAAGACCTGCGGACGAACCACGAAACCTCTGACACCAAAGGGGTGTTGGACGGTGATCTGGATGGCTTTATGGGCGCGACATTAGCGATGAACGTAGCGGGAAAGAGCCGCGCAGAGGCGCAAAATACAGACTAAACAGCCTTGGGAGGGGCGTAGTGATGAATGAATTGGTTGATCAAGACGCCACTGTGTTAGCAGCTAAGATTGCGAGCAAGGACATCAGCGCTGAGGAATTGATGCGTGCCTCTTTGGCGCGGATCGCGGATGTGAACGGCAGTGTGAATGCCGTTGTGTCCTTGCGCGACGCGGATGATTGCCTTGCAGATGCGCGCGCGGCGGATGCCGGTCCTTCAAAAGGGCCGCTTCATGGATTGCCGGTCGCGATCAAAGATCTCGCCAATTCTGAAGGGCTGCTGACCTCAATGGGGTCGCCCATTTTTGCCAATAATATCGCCCAAAAAGACGACTTGATGGTTGCGCGCATGAAAGCGGCGGGCGCGATCGTGATCGGTAAAACCAACACGCCAGAATTCGGTCTTGGCTCGCATACGTTTAATCCTGTGCACGGCGTCACGCGCAACCCATATGATCTGACGCGCTCTGCTGGTGGATCTTCTGGTGGGGCTGCGGTTGCTTTGGCGACGGGTATGATTTCGATTGCGGATGGCTCTGATATGATGGGCAGTCTGCGCAATCCTGCGGCGTGGAATAACGTGTTTGGACTGCGGCCGACCTACGGTTTGGTTCCGCTCGATATGCCCGGTGATATGTTTCATCATCAGTTGGCGGTCGCGGGGCCCATGGGGCGCACGCCGAAAGACGTCGCATTGTTGCTGGATGTGCAGGCGGGGTTGGATACGCGCCATCCTCATAGTTTTGAGCATGTGCCGGCATCAGGCCAGCTTGATGGCGATATAAAAGGCATGCGCTTTGCGTGGCTTGGCGATTGGGGCGGGGCCTACGCGATGGACGCGGGCGTGATCGAAACATGCGAGATCGCGTTACGCCAGTTTGAGGCAATGGGCGCAAACGTTGATAAAATCGGCGCGCCTTTCCCTGCCGAGCAACTTTGGGAGGCGTGGGTAAAGCTGCGCGCTTGGGCCAATTCTTGCGGCAAAATGGCACTATATGAGAACCCAGAAACCCGCGCGATGTTGAAAGACGACGCAATCTGGGAAATCGAAACAGGCATGGCCCTGAGCGCGATGGAGGTTCACAAAATGAGCCTGA
Source organism: Planktotalea sp. (assembly GCF_018607965.1). Classification (GTDB taxonomy): domain Bacteria; phylum Pseudomonadota; class Alphaproteobacteria; order Rhodobacterales; family Rhodobacteraceae; genus Planktotalea. Next base: position 14,596 of record NZ_JABBAM010000028.1, on the reverse strand, counting down.
TCCGAACGCAATGGTTCACCAAGCTAAATGCGTTATTCGCTGACTATGACGGAGTGATCTTGCCATCCGCGCAAGTGTGGCCATTCCCTGCAGAGTGGGACAGCCCTCGCGAAATTGCGGGCCGCACGATGGACACCTATCATCGTTGGATGGAAGTTGTGATCCCCGCCAGCCTTGTGGGTGTGCCTGCTTTGAACGTCCCCGCGGGATTTGGCGAAATGGGTTTGCCGATGGGTCTGCAAATCTTGGGGCCGCGTCACAGCGACGCCAAATTGCTGCGCGTTGGCCAACGTTGGCATGAAGCGACAGCGTTTTCGAAAAACACGCCAGATTTGAGCAAGCTAAAAAGCGAGTTACTCTTCGCGCCCAAGTGCCTTGAGGCGCGCATGCAATGTTGGCGCGTTTGGGTGGCCTAGTTCCAAGGCGAACACGTAAGCGTGCGTAAGGTAGAATCCTTGCGCATCCTCATTCAAATCGGCCTCTGCGGCCTCTGAATACAAGGTGACAAGGGCAGGGCGGTCATCGCGTTCATGTGCGGTTAGCAGGCGCGCGTCGAGATCGTTCATTCGGCGGCAAGAGCGGCGTTGCGATAGGTCTCAATCTTGCCTGCGACCCATGCATGAAAACAATGCGTCGGACTGTCCATCACAGCAGAGAACCGTCCACCATCAAAGCTGGGCGCATGACGGCCTTTTTGCATGCCCTCAACGACAAAGATGTCTTCTTCAAACACCAGTTTCCATTGCTCAGTATTGGCCGCGCGCATGTCTGCGTCAGTCTCGGGCGTTGCGTAGTACAGATGAATGTTTTCCACGGTGCGCCCTTCATTTTCGGGCACAAGGACGATTGCGAATGCATGATCACGGTGCGCACCGAGCAAGACGTTCGGGTAAACCGAGATATATTCAGCTGCCTCATTCCACTTTTCACCGACGCCTTCAAAGTCTGCAAACACTTGCCCCTTATCGCCCTTAAGCTGGCGATAAACCAAAGTACCTTGACCCGAATACGCATCAGGTTTTTCAATATGGTAGTGATCCTCAAGGCGCGAATAGCTGTTCAAACCGGGGTGAATCCACGGCAAATGATAGCTTTCACAGTAGTTTTCCACAGCTAGCTTCCAATTGCAGTTCACGCCCAATTGGAACGCGCTGTCTGGGCCGCCATGGAACAGGGGCTTATCAAACTCAGCCCAACGTGCGATCAAATCGGCGTTTGCTTCTTCAAAGGTTTGGGCACCTCCGTCGATATTAATCCAAACCACATCGCGCCAAATATGGCTGCGCACCTCGATCAACCCTAACAGAGTGCGATCAATGCTTTCGTGGGTGTTCTGGCCAGGCCCGCCAACATGGGGCGTACTGACAAGGCGACCATCTGTGCTGTAGCACCAGCTGTGATAAGGACAGCGTATCGCACCTTCGATCTTGCGAGGTTCCTCCACAAGAATCATGCCACGATGACGGCAAGTATTTTGAAATACACGTACCTGACCGACTTTGTCGCGCACCATCAAAAGTGGAATGCCAAGAAAGGTAATCGGAACCGCATCGCCGGTCTCCGGCACATCAGCTGTGACGCCCAAACCCGACCACGACGCGAAAAGAACGGCCTTCTTTTCTTCCTCAAAGACGACGGGGTCAATGTAGTGTGGATTGGGCAGGCCTTGCGCTTCGCTCACAGGGCGACGCACGGCGGAAAGATCGGTGATAAGTGCAAACATGGCCAAAGCCTCCCAACAGTGTTGGGGCATTCTACTAAACAGATGAGTGTTTCATATGCTCAACAGCGACGCTGACTTTTCTCACCGCGACCTTGGCGTCTAAGAAAAAGTTTCACCCAAACGCAATAAGCGCTGGTGATAGGGGGGCAAGTCATCAAGCTGACAAAGCCCTGCTTTGCGCGCCGTTGATTAAACTTGTTTGGTTGACTGCCCGACATATTCGTACACCAAGCGTGTAACGCGGGTTGTGCTGATGGACTCGCTAATTGTGCGGGCTGTATATCCATGCCAGAAATTACGATCGAATGACGCGACTGGAGTTACAAAGTTGAACGAGCCCGTCTCGCGTTGCGTCGCGACACCATTGCGCCAAACCCACCTTCCAGCTTTTGAACGTAGCCTCTGTATTGCCGGACACTTGCGTCATCTGAAAGCCCTTGCTCGCGTACAGATTTGCGCGTCTCAGCACCTTTAATAAAGGTCCATCCATCGCGACGATAAATGTACATTAGCCCAATGACAAAGCTTTCTGGAAACATAAAGCTTCGCCTTGAAAAACGGTAAATGCCACTAGGAAGAGCTTCTTCAGTAACCTTGGTATTTTGAGTTGCTGTGAATTCGCGGATCTCTGGATGGTTCATGAGATCGGGTTGCGTTTTAGCGATCGTTTCTAGCGGGTCAGTCAGAATGCGGGCGTCTGTTTCGAAAAAATCGCAAATACGTGCCAGCATATCCGGGCGCGGATAGCTTTCGCCGTTGAGATAGCGGTTAAACTGGGCCCTGTTGATATCAAGCTGGCGGCAAACCTCAGAGACAGACGGGTAACGTGAGGACAACAACCGTAGGTTTCGCCCGAATTGCGCGCGTGTTGAGACTGGTTTTAAGGTCTTTTCCATATGCTTAGCCTGTTATCTGTGAAGTTGTAGTTGGAAAACAAGAAAATCTCCTAACCTGAAAATAACAGTAATTTGATACAATTCCGATCAGGCTAGATTCAGAATTGAGTCAATACAACGCGTAGCTGTTACAAATTGCGTCCGAACGATGCTATATATGCTGTGGTGCTCGAATTTATTGGTGGCATACTAGATGCTTATTTAGTGGAGAGTGCGGAATGCTTGGAGTAGTAATTTGGACTGACGCTGGAGACGACAAAGCAATTATTTGGTGTGAAGATCATGGGGATTTGGCGTTCATTGGCCAACAGTCTCACGCTGCAGCGAATGGTGAACGGTTCGATCAAGGTGATTTGATACAGTTTGATTTAGCGGAACATGAAAATGTACGTCTTGCATGTAATCCGCGTAAAATCGCACATCACTATTGCAGTGATTTGGGTGCGGTGATTGAGACGGCCCAGACTGTTGAAATGGATATATCTGCCAGCGTGAATAAGGCGGATGCGCAGCTTATTGATTTCGATAGCGCAAAACGATTGCGGGCCAAAAAATCGCCCAAGCAGCAAGCAACTATATCAGCAGCACACTAAGCACTGCTGATATGTTTAGAAGGTTCTGAGGTTTATGCGCCACCGCGCGATAGGGCTGCAACACCCGTGCGCGCAAGTTCTAGTAAACCAAGAGGGCGCATAAGATCGGCAAACGCATCGATCTTGTCCGAAGGACCCGTGAGCTCAAATACAAAGCTCTCAAGCGTACTATCCACAACATTTGCGCGGAAAATATCAGCAAGACGCAACGCTTCAACGCGCTTTTCGCCCGTGCCTTCAACCTTGAACAAGGCCAATTCGCGCTCGACGGTTGGGCCCTCAACGGTCAAGTCATTTACTTGATGAACGGGTACGATCCGACCCAATTGGGCTTTGATCTGTTCGATCACCTGGGGCGTACCTTTGGTGACAACCGTGATGCGGCTTAATTTGCCAAGATGGTCGACTTCAGCGACGGTCAGGCTTTCAATGTTATAGCCACGTCCTGCGAACAAACCGATCACGCGGGCTAGAACGCCTGCTTCGTTATCAACCAGAACAGCCAGAGTGTGGGTTTCCTGTACGTCCGAGAAATTTGGGCGCAGGTTATAAGCAGAATGGCTATTCGCGCCTTTTTTGATTTTGAGCGGTGACATATTATGTCCCTTCTTCGGTTCAAAAATGTGGTCTGGAACTGGAGGCGCTTGAAGCCCCCAGCCAACAATTCAAGCGGTGCTAAACAAGCACAGATCCCTTGGCATCAATCGCGCCTGCGGTATCGTCATCGCCCAAAAGCATTTCGTTATGCGCTTTGCCCGATGGGATCATCGGGAAGCAGTTCTCGTGCTTTTCGACCAAGCAATCAAACAGAACAGGTCCGTCATGCGTGATCATTTCCATGATAGCATCATCCAGCGTGTCCGGATCAGAGCAACGAATGCCCTTCGCACCAAACGCTTCTGCCAATTTCACGAAATCGGGCAGGGAAGAGGACCAGCTTTCAGAGTAGCGTTCGCCGTGCAGCAATTCTTGCCACTGACGCACCATTCCAAGGCGTTCGTTGTTCAGGATGAACTGCTTTACGGGCAAGCGGTATTGCATCGCCGTTCCCATTTCTTGCATGTTCATCAACCAGCTGGCTTCACCTGCAACGTTGATCACCAAGGCCTCAGGGTGCGCCATTTGCACACCGATGGAGGCCGGGAAACCATAGCCCATCGTGCCGAGACCACCCGATGTCATCCAGCGATTTGGATCTTCGAACCCAAGATATTGCGCTGCCCACATTTGGTGCTGGCCCACTTCGGTCGTGATGTAGCGGTCATGCTTTTTGGTAAGCTCTTCAAGACGTTGAAGCGCGTACTGTGGCTTGATCACGTTGCCTTTTTGCTCAAAGCCAAGGCAATCAATTTTGCGCCAATCATTCAATTGGCCCCACCAGTTCTTGATCGCACCTGCGTTGGTCTTGCGACCACGCGACTTCCAAACGTTCAAAACGTCCTCAAGAACATGCGCGATATCACCAACAATTGGCATTTCAACGCGGATCACTTTGTTGATGGACGAGGGATCAATGTCGATGTGCGTTTTCTTGCTATTCGGGCTGAACGAGTCCAGCACGCCTGTGATCCGATCATCAAAGCGCGCCCCGATGTTGATCATCAGATCGCAGCCATGCATCGCCATGTTGGCCTCATATAAACCGTGCATGCCCAGCATACCCAGCCATTTATCGCCAGACGCTGGATAGCACCCTAGACCCATCAATGTGGATGTGATTGGAAATCCTGTTGATTCAACAAGTTCGCGCAAAAGCTGGCTTGCCGCAGGGCCAGAGTTGACCACGCCGCCACCAGTGTAGAAAACTGGGCGCTCTGCTTTTTCAATCGCTTCAACCAGCTCTGTAATCGTCTCAATATCCCCCTTCAACTGAGGTTGATAGTGCCCCAGATCGGCCTTTTCGGGCGGCGTGTATTTGTCAGTTGCGAACTGCACGTCCTTTGGAATGTCTACAAGTACAGGACCCGGACGGCCCGTTGTCGCGACGTGGAACGCCTCGTGGATCGTGCTTGCCAGCTCGGATGTTTCTTTCACCAGCCAGTTATGTTTCGTGCAAGGACGCGTGATGCCAACGGTGTCGGCTTCTTGGAACGCATCAGAGCCAATCATGAATGTTGGGACCTGACCTGTCAGAACAACCAGCGGAATTGAATCCATCAAAGCATCCGTCAGACCGGTCACCGCGTTCGTCGCACCGGGACCAGAGGTTACAAGACACACACCGGGCTTGCCGGTTGAGCGCGCGTAGCCCTCTGCTGCATGCACCGCGCCTTGTTCATGGCGCGCTAGCACGTGGCGAATGTCATTTTGCTGAAAAATAGCATCGTAAATCGGTAGGACCGCGCCGCCTGGGTAACCAAAGACGGTATCGACGCCCTGATCCTTCAGAGCTTTGATCACCATTTCCGCACCGGTCATTTTCTGGGCCATGCGCCTGTCTCCATATAAAAGGCGTTTAAATTCTCGTTACACATAAAAAAGCCCCCGTCCGAATGGCGGGGGCGCATGGGTTCCCTCACGGGCTGCCTTTACGGCTCCATGCACCTGAAATTCACGATGACGACGACGTCGCACATTGTTAAAAGCTCCTCTACGCGTGCAAGAACATTAGGTGTGATGAAAAGGGCCGTCAACAGCACAAGTGCAGAATATGTGTCGTCGGGTGGCGATTTTCTTTTCATTTATTGCGTTTGGTGGCGGGTTTAGCGAAATTATACGAAATTCTCCGCTTTTTACCACGACATTCACATGGTAACTTTGGCACAAACGGGAGAGATCAATGAAACTTGCAGGAAAACGAGTCGTTGTTACAGGCGCAAGCGATGGGATTGGACGTCACATTTGTCTGAAACTCGCGGCACAGGGCTGCCAGTTGGTGATCTTGGGACGTAATGAAGCGCGTCTTGCGCGTGTCCTGTAAGAGGTTGGCGCAATAAGTGATATGCTGGTGAAGACCTATTCTGCGGATTTCAACGATCTTGAAGCTGTAAAGAGTGTCGCGACCCAGATCACAGAAGACTTCGGCGGGGTTGATATTTTGGTGAACAACGCGGGTGTGTGGCACAAAACGGGACCGCTTGATACGATTTCGGACGAGGCAGTATTGACCACGGTCCAAACCAATCTGACTGCGACGATGATTTTGACGCAGAAATTGCTGCCAAGCCTGAGGGACCAATCCGAAGCCGCGATCCTGAACGTGATTTCCAAGTCAGGCGTTGTCGCGCAAGCGGGGCAGTCGATTTACACGGCGACGAAATACGGCATGCGTGGGTTCACGGATGTTTTGAAAGAGGACGAGACAGAAAGCGGCGTGCGCGTTGCGGGACTTTATCAAAGCGGAACCAACACAGACATGTTCGCCAAAGCAGGCGAAGAGGTGCCGAACCATATTTTCACGGAGCCCGATGACTTGGCCGATGTTGTCGTCTTCATGCTATCGCGACCTGCAAAGCTTTGGATGCACGACGTGAGGGTCGAACTTTAAGCGTCGCGCCATTCACCATGGGCGATACCATCGAGTGACCAATCGCCCACCGACCAACGCACAAGGCGCAAAGTCGGGTGGCCAACCGCGGCTGTCATGCGGCGCACTTGGCGATTTCGGCCCTCGCGAATTGTGAGTTCTAACCAACAATCAGGCACGGACTTGCGATATCGCACGGGTGGATCACGCTCCCAAAGTGTGGGCGGGTCAATGCGACGGACCTCGGCAGAGCGGGTCATGCCATCTTTTAGCGCGACCCCATCACGTAGGTTTTGCAGGGCTGCGTCATCAGGAATGCGTTCGACCAGAACAAAGTAGGTCTTAGGCCTTTTGAACTTGGGATCTGCGATCTCGGCCTGAAGGCGTCCATCATCGGTCAAAACAATCAGGCCTTCGCTGTCACGATCCAAACGGCCAGCCGGATAAACGTCGGGCACATCGACATAGCGCGACAGGGTCGGGCGTTCAGAGCCGTCGGTCCCCTTATCCGTAAACTGGGACAAAACGCCGAACGGCTTGTTCAATAGAATGACGCGGCTCACAGGAATTCGCTTGTCCCTTGCAAAACACCGTGTTCCATCGCGTAGCGGGTTAGGCCAGCTGTCGATGAAATCCCCAGTTTGCGTTTGATGTTCTTGCGATGTGTCTCAACGGTGCGAACGGAGATTTCCAAAACGGAGGCAACCTCTTTGTTGGACCGTCCCTTGGCCAGTTGCAACAGAACGGTTTGCTCGCGCCCGGTCAGGGCTTCGCGCGCTTCAGAGGTTTCATCGGGGATAAGCGACCCTTTTGCGCCAGTACACAGGTAGCGCTGGCCCTTCATAACACTATCAATAGCGATTTTGATTTCTTCTGTCGGGACGTCCTTCAACACATATCCCATTGCACCGTGATTCAGTGCGGTGGTGATGTATTCGGGGCTGTCATGCATGCTTAGAATCAAGATTCGCGTCTCTGCGTGGGCCTCTAACAACAGCTCGGTCGTGGTTAATCCGTTCATGCCCGGCATGTTCAAATCGAGCAGGATCACGTCAGGTGCTAACCCATCCGCTTGGTCTAGGATTGCCTGCCCAGACGAACATGTTCCAACGACATCTATATCGTCATAGCTTTCCAGAATGGCCTGAATTCCGTCTGCGACCATCGGGTGATCATCAACGATTGCAACGCGTGTCGACATTAGGAAGCATCCTCTTAACGGGCAGTTTTCGGGCGGGCATCGGGGTCTGGCGGCAGTATATGGCTGAGCGGAACGCGGGCTACAATAGCAGTACCGCTTTTGGTGCTGGTGATGGTCAGCGCGCCTTTGAGCTGATCCATACGTTCTTGCATGTTGCGCAGCCCCATTCCGACACGCGGTGTCGCTTGTGCGCGATTGCGACCTGCACTTAGACCTTGCCCATTGTCAGACACGGTCAGAACAGCGCCGCGTCTATCTCCGCGCATGGACACGTGGATCTCGGACGCCTCTGCGTGACGCTCGATGTTGGTCAACGCTTCTTGGGCGACGCGGTAGAGTGCGATTTTGGCGTCTGCGCCAAGGCGATTGCGAAACACAACAGTTGAGAACTCACATTTCATTTCGGTGCGTGCGACGAAATCATCGGTCAGCGCCTTAAGGGCGGGGCCAAGGCCAAGATCATCCAGAACGCCGGGGCGCAAATCGCGGCTGATGTTGCGAATTTCTTGGATCGCGCCTGCCAATCCTTCGATACCTTTATCTAGGATTTTGGGAACGGGCCGTTTGTCCATTCCCAATTGTCTGCGTGTTACATCCAGCGCGTATCGAATACCAACAAGCGTTTGGCTAATGCCATCATGCAGTTCACGTGCAACGCGGCCGCGTTCTTCTTCTTGGGCGTCAAACACCCGTTGGGTAAGCGCGCGCAATTTGGCATCTGCCAATTGGCGTTCGCGGATATTCAGCATCAAGCCGGAACCGAAGACTACTAAGAGCGCCGCGAGGGTAATGGCACCGATGTAGAGAAAGGTAGACCGCGTGCGTGCTTCTACCTGTGCGCGACTTGTTGCAATGGTCGCGATCACATCGTCGATAAAAACACCCGTTCCGACCGCCCATTGCCAACTTGGAAAGCTGGTAACGTAGGTGATCATGCGCGCGGTTTCACCCGTGGAGGGCTTGGGCCAAAGGTAACTATGATATCCGGCACCAGAACGCGCGATGCTAATCAGCTCATCAACGATCGGTGTGCCGTCGGCATCTTTCAGTCCGGTCCAGTTGCCATTGATCAGATGCGTATCGCGGGGGCTGACCAAATTGGTGCCATTATATGTGTAGACGAAAAAACTGCCCTCATCGCCGTAAATCATTGCGGCCAGGATCTGTTTCACCTGTTGTTTGGCCACCTCGTCATCAGGCGGTGCGCTGCCGTAGATAAAGTAAAACCCGTTACGCGCTTGGGTCACATAATTGCGCAACTCGTCCTTCTTGGCGTCAATCAGCGTCTGTTCAAGCGTCGCAATTTCGCGTTCAGCCAATTGGCGCGATTGATAGGCAACAAGGACTGAGATGGCTGCGACAGCGATGATCAACGGAACTGTTCCAAGCAGGAACAGCTTTTGCTTATAGCTAAGGGAAAAGGGGGCGCGCGCTGACATGGGGGTAGTGCTAACTGCGAATCAAAAACGAATCAAAGCATTAGAGTAGTCAAATTCAGCAATTCGGTACAAATCACCGACAACCTCGGAATCAGAATAGATCTTAAAATAGCTGTTAGCGCTAAATTAGGCTAAAAATATCGCGTTCTACCTACAACTTGGTATTCCGCTTGCGCATTTCGCTGCGTAAGCTTGCCTCACTTGAAACGATCCGCGCTGGGAGGGCTGATCCATCTTGCCTTTCCACGCATCACCACATCTGGGAGGATTCTAAATGGATCGTCGTTCTTTTCTAAAAACATCCGCACTTGGCGGCTCCGCTGCTGCTGCGGCAACGCTTGCAGCACCTGCGTACGCACAAGGCAAGCGCGTTCTGACTATGGTTCAGTCTTGGCCACGTGGCTTTGCTGTCCTTGATGACGCAGCAACATATCTGCAGGAAATGGTTGGCGCGATGTCTGACGGTCAGTTGACCATCGACAAGAAAGCACCAGGCGAGCTTGTTGGCGCGCTTGAAGTGTTTGACGCTGTGTCTTCCGGTCAGGCAGACATGTATCACTCTGCAGACTACTATTTCATCGGTCAGCACCCAGCATATGCGTATTTCACAGCCGTTCCTTTCGGCGGCACTGCGCAAGAACTGACAAACTGGTACCACCACGGCGGCGGCCACGAGCTGCACAACGAGCTAGGCGAGATCTTCAACTTGAAGTCCTTCCTTGCTGGTAACTCTGGTTCACAGTCTGGTGGTTGGTTCCGCAAGGAAATCAACTCTGCGGCTGACTTCAACGGTTTGAAGTTCCGTATGCCAGGTCTTGGCGGCAAAGTTTTGGGTAAGCTGGGCGCATCTGTCCAGAACATCCCGGGCGGCGAACTGTACCAAGCTCTGTCTTCTGGTGCTTTGGACGGCCTTGAGTGGGTTGGCCCAATGGCCGACGAACGCGCCGGCTTCCAAGAAGTTGCAAAAGTGTACTACGCAGCTGGTTTCCACGAGCCAGGTTCCGGCCTTGCAATGGGCATGAACCTTGACGTGTATAACGATCTGTCACCTGCACATCAGGCGATCATTTCGAACTCTTGCGCGGCGACAACGCATTTGCAGCTGTCCGAGACACTTGCAAACAACGGTGCTGCTCTTGCACGTCTTCAGTCTCAGGGCGTCAAAGTTCTGCAGTTTTCTGACGATGTTTGGGATGCATTCGGTAAAGCGTCTGCAGAAGTTATGGACGAAAACATGGGCGACGAAATCTTCGCGAAGACACGTAAGTCCTTCGAAGAGTCCATGGCGTCTAGCTCTTCCTGGATCGACAAGTCTGATGGCTTCTACGTTCAGCAGCGTAACCGCGTTCTGGGCAGCTAAGCCTAATCGCTTAAGACTATTGGACGGGCCTCTGCAATGCAGGGGCCCTGCCATCTACAAACAAAAAACCGGACGCTCAAAGTAAGCGTCGCATTTAGATCGGTTTTCATGAGGGGGGACACCAATGGAAGACGAAGCGTCTCGCGGGGCACTCGCAGCACTTGGCGATGGATTGCTCTGGTTTATTCAGAACATTGGTATGGCATTTTATAACTTCGGTTATGCCGTTTCTCATCCGGCCTCGTGGCTGGATTGGAGCAACAGCCAATCCATGATGCGATTCATCTATTACGGTGGTTCGGTCGAGTTCTTCTTTGTTGTCTTCACGGCCTTCCTTGTCCTTACGGCCGTCGGCATGTGGCGAAATTCAGTGATGTGGGGAACGGTCCGCATCCTTGAAGGTTTTGCCAACACGGTTGGACGTTTCTTTGCATGGGCGGGCCTTTTAATGGTTCTTCAGCAGATCGTCATCGTCTTTATGCAGCGCATCTTTACGCGCCCTGATATTTCGTTTGGCTTTGGTATTCCGCTACAATTCGACATTAGCTGGTTTGCCGAAGAACTGAAACTTTACAATGCGTTAGTCGTCTGTCTTTGTGTGACATATACGTTCGTGCAAGGCGGGCATGTGCGCGTGGATTTGGTTTATTCAGCCGTTAAGTACCGCACCAAGAAAGTCATCGACATGGTTGGGTCATTGATCTTTATGATGCCCACTGCTGTCTTGATCTGGATGTATGGCTGGTACTTCATGTGGCGACATCTTGTGACGCCAAAGGTATCTGCGTCCGACAGTATCGAATTGCTGATGCGCAAGTCCAAGTTGCTGAAATGGAACGTCGAAACCATCGGTTTCTCGCCCAACGGCTTTACAGCTTACTTCCTTTTCAAGCTTTTGCTCGTGGCCTTCACAGCCATGGTCTTCTTGCAAGCCATCGCCTTCTTCTACCGCTCATACCTTGAGTGGAAAGAGGGTCCTGAAAGTGAGGGCAAGTACCTCGACAAAGATACGCTCGGTGAGGGCGAAGAAGCTTACGAGGGAGCGCACTGATGCTTTTCGGATTAGATGGCGTAGAAGTAGGCCTAATCATTGTTTTCCTGTGCCTCTTCGGTGGCATTTTATCGGGCTTTCCAGTCGCGTTCGCGATTGGTGGGGCTGGTGTTATTTCCTTCGGCATCATTGCGTTGCTCGATGGTGCAGGATTGCTTATTCACCAAGCAATCGACACAGGGTCGGTCATGTATTCGGACTTGGTTAATTCGGGCGTAAAGCCTGATGCGATTTCGATATTCCGATACCCTGAATTACCGCGCATGGACGAATCTGTTTTCCCACGCGGTTGGGAATTCGCACTGGATCGTAACGTTTCCTTCATTGTGAACCGTATGAACGAGCGTGTTCTTGCGGGTCAGTCAATCGAAACACTTCTTGCGGTTTTGATGTTCGTTCTTATGGGCATCACGCTTGAGCGTTCCAAAATTGCTAACGACTTGCTGACAACAATGGCAAAGGTCTTCGGACCGCTGCCAGGTGGTTTGGCTGTCTCGGTTGTTGTAGTTGGTGCGTTTCTTGCGGCGTCTACAGGTATTGTTGGTGCGACGGTTGTGACGATGGGTTTGCTTAGCCTGCCTACCATGCTGCGCAACAATTATTCGCCAGAGATTGCGACAGGGGTCATTGCGGCGTCGGGCACGTTGGGGCAGATCATCCCGCCCTCAATCGTGATTGTTCTTCTTGGAACGCTGGCGGGCGATTTGTATTCATCCGCGCAAGAATCCCGCGCGATTGAAGCGGGCTGTACGGACGCGTTGACCTACTTGGGTGAACCTGCGGTCCTCTCCGTTGGTACGCTGTTCCAAGCGGCGCTTTTACCGGGTGTTTTGCTTGCGCTCTTGTATGCGCTCTATGCCTTTGGCTACGCGTTGATGAACCCGACCAAAGCACCAGCGGTGCAAATGGGTGTCAGCAGCGGTGAAGTTCTGACACGCTCTGAAAGCCTGACGTGGTTCCTTGGTGTGCCAGTTGCGTTGATCGCGGGCATGATGTTGATGGGCAACCTGAATATCATCGGCAACCAAAGCATCGCAGTGGACAGTTATTCTGACATCGGTGAGGGCGCGAGCCTGCGCACGAATGTTGGTGCAGATTGTCAGGCCTCCATGATCGAACTTCACGGTCAAGAGGCGTGGGACGAGGCCATTGCACAGATGGTTGTTATCGATGCAGCGGGTGGTATCGCTGAAAGTGTTAAACTGACCGAGGAAGAAATGGTTGATGCGATTGCGGCGAAAGAAGCAGCAGCAGCACCAATCGGCACAGGCATCGCCATTCTGGCAGTGCTCTTGGCGCTTATCCTGACAACGGCGCGCGGTGTGCGCCCGTCAGGGGATCATCGCCCGATCTATATCGGTCTGATCGGTGTGGTGCTGGGCTTGCTGGTCGATATATTGTTTATTCGGCCGTCTACCAGTTCCGGTGTGACTGTTATCTTGATGCTGATCCCTTGGGCTATCGCGCTTTATGGCTGTGTTCACGCCGCAGCGATGTTGGCCAAGAACGAGCTGATCCGCGTGGTCTTTCCACCACTGGTTCTGATTGTTGCAGTGCTTGGTTCCATCCTTGGCGGTATCACCAATCCAACACCTGCAGCCGCACTTGGTGCGGGGGGTGCGATTATGTTGGCGGCCTACCGTCGTCTGCGCGACGAGGATAAGTCGGGCAAGATCGTGATCTTCTCGACCTTGGCTGTGATGTTGATGATCTTGATCGGTGTGAACTTCGATCTTCGCGTCAATCAGGGCAGCCCAAGTTTCGAGACATGGGTCGCCTTTGCGTTCGCCTACACGGCTTGGCTCTATGCGGCGTTTGGTTTGCTGTTCTCATGCTACGTTCTGTATCGTTCGGGCGTTTTGCCACCGGTGGTGCGTGAGACGGCGAAGGTGACCAGCATGGTCTTTACCATTCTGATTGGTAGCCAAGTCTTGAACCTTGTGGTGATTTCCTTTGGAGGCGAACACTATATCCAGCAGTTCCTGAAGAGCTTTGACAACGAACTTACGGTCTTCCTGATCGTGATGCTTGTGCTCTTCGTGCTTGGCTTTGTGCTTGATTTCCTTGAGATCATTTACATTGTTATCCCAATCGTGGGCCCTGTCATCTACGGCGGTACGTTCGATCCCAAATGGGTGACGATCATGATCGCTGTGAACTTGCAGACGTCGTTCCTGACACCCCCCTTTGGTTTCGCGCTGTTCTATCTGCGCGGGGTCGCACCCAAGGGCGTCACGACACGCCACATCTATCGCGGCGTTGCACCCTTCGTGCTTATTCAGGTCTGTGGTTTGGGATTGCTTTGGATGTTCCCAGCCATCGTAACAATCGTTCCGGATCTGATCCCGAATTGATCTGAACGCTAAGTTTAAAAATAAAGAAAGCGAGGTTTGCGGACCTCGCTTTTTTTGTGCCTTGGGCAAGTGTCAGGCGCAGGATGGGACGGCAGTGCGTAACACAGTCTGGACTAAGAGCCTTTGCGCTGTGATGTGTGAGATAGGACCTGATTCAATGTGGTCATATGGAATAGCACGGTAGATATTGATAGAATGTTGGATTACATAACAGCGGTTATCCGCGAAATGTGGGCATTCTTGAGTTTTGTTACTATTATGTTCAGACGTGTTTTACGAGTAAGCACAGTTTACTGGACTGATAAGGCTTCTATCGATGACTGTTGGATATATGATTGGTGTTGTCTTAAGGCGCGTCTTTATGGGGGCTTTTTCAGCATTCATTGTGATGTTGGTGGTGGGGCGGTCTTCCGAATACCTAGGATTGATGCCATCTGAGCCCGAAGCTACTCGCTATGCGACATGGTTGTTTTTCGCAGTAGCTTTCATTGTCGCAATTCTAGGTCTTGTGGC
>NZ_JABBAM010000165.1:2989-4426 GCF_018607965.1 Planktotalea sp. | reverse complement strand
TCTAACAAAATACACATCAGGCGCAGGCGCACTGGTTGCGACAGCATTTCCATCAATTTGGCAGCTTCTGCTATTTTTGGTTCGAGTGCGCTGATGTCCAACATTGGGCAAATTACCTCTTGTGTATTCGTTATCACTTATATAAATGATTGCAAATATAAAGGCAAGCGTATCACATGAACGTCCGCCAAAACTTATGACAACACGATAAGGAGTTACTAGGTGGAAACTGAATTTACCCCGGTTGCATCATTGTTCGGTGGCGGGCTGATTGGCCTATCAGCCGTTGTGCTATTGGCGGCTCATGGACGGATCGCTGGCATCAGTGGCATCGTGTCACGCATATTACCGCCATCAGTTGATAAGGCTGGACTACCACAAGGGATCATATTCCTGATTGGTCTGTTGCTCGCGGCACCGCTTTGGCTTGTCTTAACCGGAGCAGCGCCTGTTCAAATGGTATCAAGCAACGGGTTGCTGTTAGTCATCGCTGGCTTGCTGGTCGGGTTCGGTTCCGTCATGGGGAATGGTTGCACAAGCGGCCATGGCGTATGCGGTATCTCGCGCGGATCAGCCCGGTCCATTGCTGCAACGATGACATTTATGGCCACCGCCTTTGTGACTGTCTTTGTCCTGCGTCATGTCGTTGGGGGATAAATTCATGCATGTTTTCAGCACACTCTTTGCAGGTCTTTTGTTTGGGACAGGACTTATTTTGTCTGGCATGGCGAACCCTGCGAAAGTTCAAAACTTCCTTGATCTGTTTGGCACATGGGATCCCAGCCTTGCCTTCGTGATGGGGGGGGCGATCATGGTGACCATGCCCGGTTTCTGGCTGGTTCAGAAACGCATAACGCCACTGTTCCATGACGTGTTTCATCTGCCAACGCGCACTGATTTTGACGCAAGGCTTGTCGTTGGTGCTGCCACCTTTGGCATCGGATGGGGCTTGGGTGGCTTTTGCCCCGGTCCGGCATTGACGTCATTGCCATTGGCCGCCAGCGGCACGCTTTTCTTCGTTCCAGCCATGTTGGTGGGAATGGTGATCGCAAAATATACCGCAGCGCCGTTGCCGAAATCCCTTGCTGTCTAAAAGGAAAAATTATGCAAAACTATCTCGTTGATATTGCGATGAAGCCAGACGTCGAAGCCTTTTTTGACACGGCAACCAACACGATCAGCTATGTTGTTTCTGATCCAAAAACCAAGGCCTGCGCGGTCGTAGATTCCGTGATGGACATTGATTACGCATCCGGCAGGATCACCCATGATCATGCAGATCGAATTGTGGATCATATCACATCAAACGCACTGACTTTGGAATGGATCATCGAAACCCATGTCCATGCCGACCATCTGTCGGGCGCTCCGTATCTGCAAGACAAGCTGGGCGGTAAAATAGGCATCAGCGCGCGGATCATGGAAGTCCAAGAGACG
>NZ_JABBAM010000165.1:0-2864 GCF_018607965.1 Planktotalea sp. | reverse complement strand
CATGTGTCATGACTACGGACCGAACGGTCGCGACATTGCTTGGGAAACAACGGTCGCCGATGAAAAGGCGCATAACATCCATGTGGGTGGGGGCGTGACGCGAGAGGCATTCGTCAAACTACGTTCCGAGCGCGATGCGACTTTGGCGATGCCAAAACTGATCCTCCCATCTTTGCAGATCAATATGCGTGCTGGCGAAGTGCCAGAAGACGCAGATGGGCGACCTGTTTTGAAGGTGCCGCTGAACCAGCTCTGAAACCGCTTTTGCAGGAAAACACTGATGCAATTCACACAACTCGATGCCCTGACTTATGTCGGGTCACAAATCTCTGCTGCCAACTTGAACGATCTGAAGCGGTTAAACGTTAAGACGGTGATCGTGGCCCGCCCCGAAGGCGAGACCGCTGATCAGCCTGCCATATCCGACCTGCGCGACGCTGCGGAGGCTTTGGGGATTACAGTCCACCAAATCCCCGTCGTTCCCGGCAATATTTCCGATGCTGATGTTTGTGCATTCGGTGCAATCACATCTGAAGCGGGTCATCCCATTTTTGCCTACTGCCGCAGCGGGATGCGCGCGACATCGCTTTGGGCGCTAAGCGCCATAGAGCAAGGGCAGTCGCCTAACGAAATTTTACGCGTGGCGCATGCCGCAGGTTTTGATCTCACTGCTGTGGCTGCACGGCTCGCGACAAACGCTGCATAACTCCAAGGCAAGAAGGTTACGGCTTATGAACACGACGCAACTGGCAAAATATCTGCCGATCCTTGACTGGGGTCGCACGTATGACCGCAGCGCGCTGACCAATGATCTGGTGGCTGCATTGATAGTAACGATCATGTTGATCCCACAGTCGCTGGCATACGCTTTGCTTGCTGGGTTGCCGCCAGAAATGGGGCTTTATGCGTCGATGTTGCCGATCATTCTTTATGCGATTTTCGGGACCAGCCGTGCCTTGGCAGTGGGGCCAGTTGCGGTCGTGTCGCTTCTAACGGTGGCTGCTGTCAGTAAAATCGCTGTGCCAGGAACATCTGAATATATTGCGGCGGCCATCACATTGGCATTCCTTTCAGGTCTGATTTTGCTTGCCCTCGGAGTGTTTCGTTTAGGCTTTTTAGCAAACTTTTTGTCCCATCCCGTAATCGCGGGTTTTATAACGGCAACGGGTATCATCATCGCCGCGAGCCAGATGAAGAACATCCTTGGGATCGATGCGCATGGACATACGTTGCCTGATCTTATCGGATCGCTTGCGCATAACCTGTCACAGGTGAATTGGGTCACCGCAGTGATTGGCGTGCTGGCGACGGGTTTCCTGTTTTGGGTGCGCAAGGGATTGCTCCCCTCGCTTGTCGGTCTTGGGGTTGCCCCGCGCATTGCCGGTATAGTTGCAAAAGCCGGGCCTGTCGCCGCGATTGTGGTCACAACTTTGATCGTGTGGTTTTTCGACCTTGCAGAGAGGGGTGTGCAGGTTGTGGGCGATGTGCCCAAGGGCTTGCCGCCTCTTACCATGCCATCCTTTTCGATAGACATGTGGTCCAATCTGATAGGCGCGGCGGTCTTGATCTCAGTCATCGGATTTGTTGAATCCGTTTCTGTTGCGCAAACGCTTGCTGCAAAAAAACGCCAACGTATCAATCCAGATCAAGAATTGATTGGATTGGGTGCCGCCAATTTGGGCGCGTCATTTACAGGCGGATTTCCTGTGACGGGGGGATTTTCGCGATCTGTCGTGAACTATGACGCGGGCGCTGACACTCCTGCGGCGGGCGCATATACTGCGATCGGTCTTGCAGGCGCGTCGCTGTTTCTGACGCCCCTCATATTTCACCTCCCCAAAGCAACGCTTGCAGCAACAATCATTGTGGCTGTCCTTTCACTGGTTGATTTCTCGATCCTGAAAAAGACCTGGAGTCATTCAAAGGCTGATTTCGCAGCCGTCGCTGCAACGATGACCATTACCCTTTTGATGGGTGTTGAATTAGGTGTCACGGCTGGCGTTTCGATCTCGATCCTTATTCACCTCTACAAAACATCACGCCCCCACATGGCAATCGTCGGTCAAGTGCCCGAGACTGAGCACTATCGCAACGTCTTGCGACACAACGTTTTGACCGACCCAACGATCCTAACCATACGCGTCGATGAAAGCCTATACTTTGCGAACACGCGCTTTTTGGAAGATCGCATCTATGACGAAGTCGCTGAACAGCCGGAACTACAACATGTCGTGCTGATGTGCTCTGCGGTGAACACGATTGACATGTCAGCACTGGAATCGCTTGAAGCAATCAATGAGCGCCTGAAAGCTGGCGGCGTCACGTTCCACTTTTCCGAAGTGAAGGGGCCAGTTATGGATCAGCTGAGCGCGACCGGATTCCTGGACGTATTGAGTGGCGAAGTCTTCTTAAGCCAGCACGACGCTCGAACAACTTTACGGGTTAGATCAGATCTGTAATCGCCCCGCGTTCCATTACGATTCTTGAAAACAAACTAAGCGAAGCAGCCATTGGAGCGCGCATAGGGGACGGCAGTTTCGTCCGCGATGCAGTCATCGAGCGACCCATTGATCTCGCAGCTGCGGCGAATGACCGCTAAGCGGGCTGCAGATGCAGCGTGGCAACCAATAGCTGGACGGCGGCTTTGCGGCCAATCAACAGGGCTTTCGAAAGTCCCTAGGCTCACTACCGCCCCACCAAAGCTCGGCATCCTAGTCCTCGCCTAAGCCAGGGAGATCGAAGGTATCGCCCTACAGCACCCTCCCCTTAGCCCCGTACCTGCGGTGCTCCTAAATTCATTCAAAGATAGAGAAATGCCCTCTCATTTTTGTTGTTGTTTCTGAACACCCCAAGCACCCCCCAAC
>NZ_JABBAM010000010.1 GCF_018607965.1 Planktotalea sp. | reverse complement strand
CTAGAAAGACGCACACAAAAATTGCGAGTGCGTAAACAACGATCCTTCGATCCGGGGTTTGATCCTTTACAATTTCACGCATCGTGTATTTATCATCTCTCTGGTTTGGCGAAGAAAATCAACGTTACACGCAGACTGGCTTCGAATACAGCCCCTGCACAACAATAAGTGAACTTGTGAGTGAGACAGCCGGTAACCCCAATCCTACTGGCTGTAGTTAGCAAAAATTTCTTTTTGTTTATGCTTGAAAGGCAGGGTGCTTCGGTACTCTGCCTTTCTTTTTGGGCTCTCGAAGATGCAATCGCGTAAACTTGACCTATTCTCTACAGCCTGGAGTGTCGCGGTCATTGCCTTACGGCCACTGAAACCCTAGCTTTGTCTGAGCAGTTCATAAAAAGGGAGCATGTAAGTGCCCATACGCGTTTTGCGCCAAACAAGCCTTGTTGCGGTATTAGCCGTCTTTGGAATGCCCGTCGCGGCCGAGCCAGCGGGCGCATACCTCGCGGCGCGGTCCGCTGCTGTAACGGGAGATTATGATACTGCTGCGCGCTATTATTCTCAGGCTCTGGCGCAGGACGCGTCGAACCCAGAAATTTTAGAAAATGCCAGTTTTGCACTTTTGGCGCTTGGTGATATCGAGCGATCCGCTGTGATTGCGAGCAAACTGCTGGCGGATGGTCATAGCAGTCAGGTTGCGCAAATGGCGTTGATCGCGCTGAGCGCACAGGAAGAAAATTACGCAGATGTGCTTGCTCGCATTTTGGAAGACCAAGGTGTCGGTCCCCTTGTTGATGGATTGCTCAAATCATGGGCGCAGATCGGCATTGGCGAAGTCACAACGGCACTCGAGAACTTCGAAAAGATCGGTGAAGAGGCGGGATTGCAGGGCTTTGCACTGTATCACAAGGCTTTGGCGCTTGCGATGGTCGGGGACTTTGAGGGATCTGACGAGGTTTTTGCGATGCCAGAAGCCGGATCGCTACGCCAAACCCGCCGTGGTGCCATCGCGCATATCGAAGTGCTTAGTCAGCTTGGACGGACCGAGGATGCGCTGAACACGCTCGATTCATCCTTTGGTCCGGATATTGATCCAAAACTAAAGTCGATGCGCGCAGCCTTGGTCGCGGGTGAGAAACTTCAATTCAGCCTTGTTACGACGGCGCGTGAGGGAATGTCTGAAGTCTTTTTCACTGTCGCTAGCGCTTTGCGCAATGAAGCCAGCGAAGACTACACATTGCTGTATTCTCGGGTCGCGTCGTATCTGAATCCGATGCACAGCGATGCAACGTTACTTTCGGCTGGCTTGTTAGAGCAGATGGAACGTTTCGAATTGGCAACTGCGACCTATGAACAGGTGGGTCGTGATGATCCTGCGTTTCATGC
Source organism: Planktotalea sp. (assembly GCF_018607965.1). GTDB lineage: Bacteria > Pseudomonadota > Alphaproteobacteria > Rhodobacterales > Rhodobacteraceae > Planktotalea. The sequence goes on along the minus strand of NZ_JABBAM010000010.1, from coordinate 27,672 downwards.
TGCTGAACTAGGACGCGCTGAGGCGCTGCGCCGGAACGGCAAGCTAGAAGTCGCAATTGAAGTGCTGGAAGGGCTGGCTAAATCGCATGGCGATCTACCGCTTGTGCATTCTTCGCTTGGCGATCTTTTGCGCCAATTAGAGCGATTTGAAGAGGCGATTTCAGCCTATGACATGGCGCTCACAAAGTTTGATACAGAAACCAGCGGTCAATGGTTCATCTACTATGCACGCGGCATTGCGCACGAACGCTTGGACAATTGGACGAACTCTGAAGCTAATTTCCGCAAGGCGTTAAAGTTGAATCCGGAGCAGCCACAGGTCTTGAACTATCTCGGGTATTCTTTGGTCGAAAAACAGGAAAAGCTGGACGAGGCGCTGAGCATGATCGAACGTGCAGTCGCCGCGCGGCCTGACAGTGGTTATATCGTCGATAGCCTTGGCTGGGTTCTTTTCCGCCTTGGACGCTATGAAGAAGCTGTCGCGCCGATGGAGCGCGCGACGGAATTGATGCCGATTGATCCGATTGTGAACGATCATTTGGGCGATGTGTATTGGTCTGTTGGTCGATACCTCGAAGCAGAATTTCAATGGAAGCGTGCGCTTTCGTTCGTTGATTTCGGGGATGCTGGTCAGGAAGCTGATCCAGATCGTATTCGTCGCAAATTGGACGTCGGCTTAGACGTGGTGCTGGAAGAAGAGGGCGCAGAGCCCCTTAGACTGGCTGATGACGGCTAACGTGATTACGCGGCTTGCGAGGGCCAAGATCAACCTGACGCTGCATGTGACGGGTCAGCGCGATGATGAATATCATTTGCTGGATAGCCTGGTGTGCTTTGCCGATGTTGGCGATGTTGTGCGCGTTGAAGCGGCGGATGGGCTGCGCTTGTCGGTTGATGGCCCTTTGAGTGCGGGTGTGCCGACGGATAGCGGTAATCTGGTTTTGAAAGCAGCGGCATTGTTTGGGCACTCTGCTGGTGCGCATATTTTGCTGACAAAGACCCTACCGAATGCGGCGGGTATTGGTGGTGGGTCTGCTGATGCGGCGGCGGCTTTGCTGGCCTTGGCTGAACTTTGGGATGTTCCTTTGCCCGATGACGTGGTGCGCTTGGGTGCGGATGTTCCTGTGTGCATGGCCCCAATGGCGTTGCGTATGCGCGGTGTCGGGGGCGATCTGTCGATGGTTCCAGTGCTACCTCCGCTTTGGGCGGTTTTGGTGAATCCGCGTGTCGCGCTTGAAACACCGCCTGTGTTCAGGGCTTTGGCACACAAAGAGAACGCTGCGATGGATCGCGTGCCCAAGTGCGCCGATGTGATTGAGTTTGCACAGTGGTGCCGCCTGCAGCGTAACGATCTGGAATCGCCTGCGATTGGTTTGGCACCGATCATTGAGGACGTGTTAAGCGCGCTTAGTGGGTCTTTGCTCGCGCGCATGTCTGGATCAGGGGCGACGTGTTTTGGGCTGTGCGAAAGTGCAGAGCAGGCAGATGCGTTGGCGTCGCAAATCCACGAAGATCATCCCGATTGGTGGGTTGTGGCGACGACGCTCAATTAATTCGCGCGACGACGTAACCAGCCAGATCCCGAAGCATATCGCGTACGAGATGGGCGGGCAGTTGATCAATTGCTTTCACTGCTTTGTTAGCCCATGCGAGGGCCTCGTTGCGAGTATCATCCAGCGCGCCGTGTTTGTGGAGCAGGGCAATTGCGGTTTCCAGATCGCCGTCTTCTTGGCGACCCTTCTCGATTGTGCGCACCCAAAAGGCACGTTCTTCTGCGTCGGCTTTGGCAATCGCTTTGATCAGCGGTAGCGTCAGTTTCTTTTCACGGAAATCATCGCCGACGTTTTTGCCAATGGCGTTTGGATCGCCTGACATATCCAGCAGGTCATCCACGATCTGGAAGGCAATGCCCAACGCATCGCCGTACTCGAACAAGGCTTTGACATAGGTTTCATCCGCACCTGCGATCACGCCGCCGACTTTGGTCGCGGCTGAAAATAGTGCTGCGGTTTTGCCGCGTACGACTTGGAGATAAATCGCTTCGGTCGTTGCGAGGTCTTGGGCGGCGGTCAATTGCAGCACTTCGCCTTCCGCAATTGTTGCGGATGCGTTGGCCAGAATGTCGAGAACGCGCATGGAACCGGTTTCGACCATCAATTGGAAAGAGCGTGAGAAGAGGTAATCGCCCACTAAAACAGAGGACTTGTTATCCCAAAGCAGGTTCGCGGTCGGACGGCCACGGCGTTGGCCGCTTTCATCAACAACATCGTCGTGCAGCAAGGTTGCTGTGTGAATGAATTCAACTGTCGCAGCCAAGTGTACATGGAATGGTCCTGTGTAGCCACACAAATGTGCCGCAGCGAGCGTGAGCATGGGACGCAAGCGTTTGCCGCCCGCTTCAACCAAATGCGCCGTGACTTCTGGGATGCGCGGGGCGTGTTCGGACGCCATGCGCTGACGGATCAGAACGTTCACAGCGTCCAGATCAGCGGCTAGATAGGCGGCCATCGCATCATGTGGCTTTATTGCATTTTCGTCCAAGCTCATCACACTCTCGCTCCTGCCTTGTTCAGACCCTGTACAAACCTGGGTGTCACGCTTACTTAAATCACATGCAAGAATTGATGCGCACCAACGACATAACCCTCACGGCCTTGGTTCGTGCCCTCCTCGACGAGGCGGGTGTAGCGATGTTTGAGTTAGACGTAAATATGAGCGTGCTCGAAGGCTCAATAGGCATTTTGCCGCGCCGTGTGATGGTCGCGGAGCGTGACTATGACCGCGTGCTGCGGATACTGTCGGATAATGAAGTTGAAGTGCCCCACTGATCGCTTTGGCGAGGACGATTTAAGCGTCGATGACTTCCTTGGGGGGCTGGTGAAGATTGGCCAGCCTTTAAAGGGATATCGCGCTGGGGTTGATCCGGTTTTGCTGGCGGCCAGCATCCCTGCGAAGGCGGGTGAGAGCGTTTTAGAATTGGGGTGTGGGGGCGGTGTTGCGTCCTTGTGTTTGGGCGCGCGTGTGTCTGGGCTGTCTTTGACGGGTGTTGAAGTGCAGGCGGGCTACGCTGACCTTGCGCGACGTAACGCTGATAGGAACGGGTTGGAATTTAAGGTTCATTCGTCTGATTTGAATGATCTGCCGTCTGAGGTGCTTAGTCAGCGGTTTGATCATGTGTTTGCGAATCCGCCCTACTATAATCGTGCGCATAGTGTTCCTGCACAGAACATTGGGCGCGAAACGGGGCTTGGTGGGGACACGCCGCTGAGCAAATGGGTTGGCGTTGCGTCGAAACGTTTGGCCCCTAAAGGGCAGGCGCATTTTGTGCAGCGAGCGGATCGTTTGGCGGAATTGCTATCGGCGGTTTATGCGCATTTGGGATCTATCGAGGTGCAGCCGCTTTGCGCACGTCGGGGCCGCGCCGCGCATTTGGTACTGGTGCGTGCAAATAAAACGGGGCGAGCAGATTTCCGCTTACACGCACCGATTGTACTGCATGTCGGTGCAACGCACGATGAAAGTACAAAGAATTACAACGACATAATCGAAGCGGTTCTGCGTCGTGGTGCGGGTTTGAACTTTGGTGGGACTGCCTAAAGCGTGGGCATTTTAAGGTTTTGCTAACCATATGATGCGACTGCAGCGTGACACAGGAATCTTTCTGTGCTGAAATGATGTTGCACATCTAATCAAGGAGGATCTCGATGAGCCTGAGTTCGCATGTAGAACAATTGAAGAAGAAACACTCCAACCTTTCTGAAAAAGTCGAACAAGCACAACGTGCGCCCGGCATAGACACCCTTCATGTCGCGGATCTCAAAAAAGAAAAACTACGACTTAAACAAGAGATCACGCGCCTTTCGAGTTGAGTGCGATCTAAAATTTAAGTGACCTTAGCCGGCGTGAGAGCACTCTCAGCGCCGGTTTTTTATTGTTTACTGTGCGGTGCCTTGCAACGACATCACGTCAAGATCATCCGCAACCTGCGCTTCGATCGCCAATGCAGCAGCCTGTGCGCCTGCGGCTGTCGTGAAGTAGGGGATTTTGCCATAGAGCGCGACCGATCGGATTTCGCGGCTGTCGTCCACCGCTTGCGCGCCCTCTGTCGTATTGATGACCAGCGCGATTTCTTCGTTCTTGAGGGTGTCGACGATATTCGGGCGGCCCTCGTAGACCTTGTTCACAATGGAACATTCGATGCCCGCGTCAGTGAGCCAGCTTTGCGTGCCGCGCGTTGCGGTGAACGTGAAGCCAAGCGAGGCGAGTAATTGAGCAGCCTCTAGGGTTTTGTCGGTTTTATCGTCGTCGCGGATGGAAACGAAGACTTTGCCTTCGCTTGGCAGCACAACACCTGCGCCCATCTGTGCCTTGAGGAAGGCGCGTGCAAAGGATGTGTCCCAGCCCATGACTTCGCCCGTAGAGCGCATTTCTGGGCCTAGGATCGTGTCGACACCGGGGAAACGTGCGAAGGGGAGGACCGCTTCTTTCACGGAGAACCATGGCATGTTGTAATCGGCCAACGTCATTTGGTCGGGCATAGGTTGGGAGCCGGGAACCGCGTCTTTTGGGTACGCGCCACGCTTTGGGAAGTTGGACAAGGGTTCGCCCGCCATCAGGCGTGCCGCGATGGAGGCGATGGCGCTGTCGGTTGCTTTGGCAACGAACGGCACGGTACGTGATGCGCGCGGATTTACTTCGATCAGGTAAATTTCATCGTCTTTCAGCGCGAACTGTACGTTCATTAGGCCGACCACGTTTAGGGCGAGGGCGAGGGCATGCGTTTGCTCTTCGATGCGCTTGATCACGTCCTTTGACAGCGAATAGGGCGGCAAGGAACACGCGCTATCGCCAGAGTGAACGCCAGCTTCTTCGATGTGCTGCATGATGCCCGTGACATGGACTTCTTTGCCGTCACACAGCGCGTCAACGTCGAGTTCGACCGCACCTGAGAGATAGCTGTCGAGTAGAACAGGGCTGTCGCCAGACACAACAACCGCCTCAGCGATGTAGCGTTCAAGTTGCGCCATATCGCGCACGATTTCCATGGCGCGACCACCCAGAACGTAGCTTGGGCGAATGACCAGCGGGAAGCCGATGTCGTCCGCAATTGCGAGGGCTTCGGCGTCCGTGGATGCGATGCCATTACGTGGTTGCTTTAGGTTCAGTTGGTTCACAAGCGCTTGGAAACGCTCGCGATCTTCGGCCAGATCAATCGCGTCGGGTGTGGTGCCGAGGATTGGGATGCCTTCCGCCTCTAGCGCGTTGGCTAGTTTCAGAGGGGTTTGTCCGCCGAACTGAACGATGACGCCGTGGAGCGTGCCGTTCTCAAGTTCAACGCGCAGGATTTCCATGACGTGTTCGAACGTAAGCGGTTCGAAATAAAGGCGATCAGAGGTGTCGTAATCCGTCGAAACAGTTTCGGGGTTACAGTTGATCATGATCGTCTCGTAACCCGCATCCGTCAGCGCGTAGCACGCGTGGCAGCAGCAGTAATCGAACTCGATGCCTTGGCCGATGCGGTTAGGACCGCCGCCTAGAATGACGACTTTATTTCGATCAGAGGGACGCGCTTCGCATTCTACGTCGCCAAAAGCGGGGGCCTCGTAGGTGGAATACATGTAGGGCGTTTGCGCTTCGAATTCTGCGGCGCATGTGTCGATTCGTTTGAACACGGCTTTGACGCCGACTGCGTGACGCGCCTTGCGCACGTCTTTCTCTTTGAAGCCAGTCAGATTGGCGAGACGGGCATCTGTGAAGCCCATCATCTTAAGCTGGCGCAAACCGGCTTCATCGCTTGGCAGACCATTGGCGCGCACGACTTCTTCGGCCTCGACGATTTCGCGGATACGGGCAAGGAACCAAGGATCGAACATCGTGACGACGTGGATTTCATCGTCTGTTAGTCCATGACGCATGGCTTGCGCGATGGTGCGCATCCGGTCGGGTGTCTGTTTGGAAATCGCTTTGATGACTGCTGATTTCTCAGGCGCGCCTTCGATGTCGATTTCGTCGAAGCCTGTCAGGTCGGATTCCATTGACGCCAGCGCTTTTTGCAGGCTTTCGTGGATCGTGCGACCAATGGCCATGGTTTCGCCGACGGATTTCATTGCTGTCGTCAGATAGGGCTCGGAGCCTGGAAATTTCTCAAACGCGAACTTTGGGATTTTGGTGACGACATAGTCGATTGTTGGCTCAAACGACGCAGGCGTTACCTTTGTGATGTCGTTGTCGAGTTCGTCCAGAGTGTAACCAACCGCCAGTTTCGCGGCGATCTTGGCGATTGGGAAACCCGTTGCTTTGGACGCAAGCGCGGAAGAACGCGACACGCGTGGGTTCATTTCGATAACGACCATGCGGCCATCAGCGGGGTTCAGGGCCCACTGTACGTTAGATCCACCCGTTTCCACGCCGATTTCACGCAGGACTGCGATGGAGTGGTTGCGCATTACTTGGTATTCTTTGTCCGTCAGGGTCAGCGCGGGGGCGACCGTGATCGAATCGCCTGTGTGCACGCCCATGGGGTCAATGTTTTCGATTGCGCAGACGATGATCGCGTTGTCAGCGGTGTCGCGCACGACTTCCATCTCAAATTCTTTCCAGCCCAGAAGGGACTCGTCCACGAGGATTTGGTTCACCGGGGACGCGTCCATCCCAGAGCGGCAGAAAAATTCGTAATCTTCGCGGTTATACGCCACGCCGCCACCTGTGCCGCCCATCGTAAAGGCAGGACGGATGATCGCGGGCAGGCCGACATAATCAAGTGTTTCAAGCGCGATGCGCACGCCCTCGGAAAGGTCGGCTTTGCCGTTTTCATCTGTCGGCGCGGTTACGATCGTCGCTTTGGGGTTTTCGATACCGAGGCGATCCATGGCTTCGCGGAACAGTTTGCGATCTTCTGCCATTTCAATGGCTTCACGCTTGGCACCGATCATTTCGACGCCGTATTTTTCCAGCACGCCCATTTCTTCAAGTGCCAAAGAGGTGTTCAAACCTGTCTGACCACCCATCGTGGGAAGCAACGCATCAGGGCGTTCTTTCTCGATGATCTTGGCGACAATTTCAGGGGTGATTGGTTCGATATAGGTTGCATCGGCAAGGTTTGGATCGGTCATGATCGTGGCTGGGTTCGAGTTTACCAGAATGACACGGTAGCCTTCTTCGCGAAGGGCCTTACACGCTTGAGCGCCAGAGTAGTCGAATTCGCAGGCTTGCCCAATGACGATTGGCCCCGCGCCGATGATCATGATGGATGAAATGTCGGTACGTTTGGGCATAGTAAACCTCATTTTCGGGGCGGTCTGTTTAAGTGGCAGAACAGAGTCGCGGCAGCGTGCAAATTGTCGTGCGTTATAGACGTGGTATGGGCAGGTTCAAGGGGCATATGGGCGATAGCCCAAGCGAGACTTGACTTTCGCGGCCCCGCGCGGTGTATCGGCCCCAATCCTATAGCCGTTTCCGAAGGAAAAAGCACCATGCATGCATATCGCAGCCATACTTGCGCCGACCTGAATAAATCCAACGTGGGAGAGACCGTGCGTCTATCCGGTTGGGTCCACCGCGTGCGCGATCACGGCGGTTTGTTGTTTATCGACCTGCGCGATCATTATGGCATCACACAAGTTATGGCCGATCCTGACAGCCCCGTGTTTTCGCAAATCGAAAAAGTGCGCTCGGAATGGTGTATCCGTATTGATGGGAACGTCATGGCGCGCGACGAAAGCCTTGTGAATGCGAAAATCCCAACGGGTGAAGTCGAAGTGTTCATTCGTGACATCGAAGTGCTGGGTGCTGCGTCTGAGTTGCCGTTGATGGTCTTTGGTGAGCAAGAGTATCCCGAAGAAACACGCCTTAAGTATCGCTACCTCGATCTGCGTCGTGAGAAATTGCAGCGCAATATGAAGCTGCGGTCTGATGTTGTGTCGTCCATGCGCAAACGCATGTGGGACATGGATTTCCGCGAGTATCAAACGCCGATCATCACGGCGTCCTCGCCCGAAGGTGCGCGCGATTTTCTTGTGCCGTCACGCCAGCATCCGGGCAAATTCTACGCGCTGCCCCAAGCGCCACAGCAGTTCAAACAGCTGATCATGGTGTCTGGGTTTGACAAGTATTTCCAGATTGCACCGTGTTTCCGCGATGAAGACCCGCGCGCAGACCGCTCCCCTACAGATTTCTATCAGCTCGACCTTGAGATGAGCTTTGTCGAACAGCAGGACATCTTTGATACGATCCAGCCCGTTGTTGGTGGTATATTTGAAGAGTTCGGTGGCGGGCGTAAAGTTGATCAAACGTGGGAACAGATTTCCTACAAAGATGCGGCGCTTTGGTATGGCTCTGATAAGCCTGACCTGCGTAACCCGATCAAGATGCAAGTTGTGTCCGAGCATTTCGAAGGATCGGGTTTTGCGATCTTTGCGAAACTGCTTGAGCAAGACGGCACAGAGATTCGCGCCATTCCAGCGCCAACAGGTGGGTCACGCAAGTTCTGTGACCGCATGAACGCGTTTGCGCAAAAAGAGGGTCTGCCTGGTATGGGCTACATCTTCTGGCGCGATCAGGGCGAGGGTATGGAAGCGGCTGGACCGCTGGCCAAGAATATTGGACCTGAGCGCACGGAAGCGATCCGTCAGCAGCTTGGTCTGGGTGTCGGTGATGCGGCGTTCTTCCTTGGAGGCAAGCCAAGTGCGTTTGAAAGTGTTGCGGGACGTGCACGTAATGAGATTGGTGCGGCGTTGAAATTGATTGATGAGGATCGGTTTGCATTTGCTTGGATCGTGGATTTCCCGATGTATGAAGCGGATGAAGAGACGGGCAAGATTGACTTCTCGCATAACCCGTTTTCGATGCCACAGGGTGGCCTAGAGGCGCTGAATGGCGATCCTTTGGACGTTCTCGGGTACCAGTATGATCTGGCGTGTAACGGGTATGAGCTGATTTCAGGTGCGATCCGAAACCACCAGCCTGACATCATGTTTAAAGCGTTTGAGCTTGCGGGCTATGGCAAGGACGAAGTTGAAAAGCGCTTTGGCGGCATGGTTAACGCGTTCCAGTACGGCGCTCCGCCCCACGGTGGTTGTGCGGCTGGTGTAGATCGCATTGTGATGTTGCTGGCAGATGAAGCGAACATTCGCGAAGTCATTATGTTCCCGATGAACCAGCGCGCAGAAGATCTAATGATGAATGCGCCGTCTGATGCGATGAGCGATCAATTGATGGAACTGGGCCTGCGCGTTATTCCGCAGCACTAAGATTTTTGATCGCACCAAAAGAAAAGCCCCGCAGCGAAAACTGCGGGGCTTTTTCGTTTTCATGTTTAAGTCGGTGACTTAGCGGCGACGATCGCGGCGCGCTGACATAGGTTGGAAGGCGACGCCAACATGGGCCTCGCAGTAGGGCTTGCCGGCTTTCACAGGCAGGCCGCAGAACCAAAAGTCTTCTGTTGCGGGGTCGCCAACGGGCCATTTGCATGTGCGCTCGGTCAATTCCATCAAGCTGATCTTCTTTGACTTCTTCTCAACTTCACTGACTTTCGCCAACGCCTCTGGGCTAATCTCATTTGCGGAGGGCTGTGGTGGCAAGGGCTGGCCCGCAGGGATAATCGCGCGGCGCGCGGCAGAGCGCGGTGGCATGCCTGTGGGCACAACATCCGTGACAGGTGCCGCTGGTTTGGGCGCTGCTTCGACCTTGGGCGCTGCCTTGGGTTTCGGCTCTGCTTTGGCGACCTTAGGTTTAGCGTTTGCTTTGCTTGCGCCTGTGCCAGCACGATTGGAAAGACCCAAACGGTGCACTTTGCCGATCACAGCATTGCGGGTGACGCCGCCCAGTTCCTTGGCGATCTGACTTGCAGATTGGCCTTCGCCCCACATCTTTTTCAGCGTCTCAACGCGTTCGTCTGTCCAGGACATACCGGCTTCCTTATGTAAAAAAGCGGCCCTCGAAGGTGCCGCTCCTGATATCTTGGTGCTTGGCTCTATTCTAATCACGCGTGGCTGAGATACAAGTCAAACGAATCAGTACAAGGTCAGTGGTAAGCAATGACACAAAACAAAGCCTTAAACATACCAGAAATGGGGTCTCGTCGCTTTGGACGGGTGAATTGGTTGGGTCTAGAGACCTTGATCCGGCGCGAAGTCATGCGATTTCTAGCGGTTTGGACGCAAACTTTGCTCGCACCTTTGGTGACGGCAGGATTGTTTCTGTTGATTTTCAACCTCGCTATCGGGCTAAGCCGTGGTGATGTGATGGGTGTTCCCTTCATGAATTTCATTGCGCCGGGCATTTTGATGATGACGGTTATCCAGAATTCCTTCGCGAATGTGACCTCATCCATCGTGATCTCAAAAGTGCAGGGCAATATCGTCGATACGTTGATGCCTCCGCTTGCGCCTTTGGAGATGGTCATTGGTTATCTCGCTGGCGGGATCGGGCGTGGCGTCTTTGTTGCTTTTGCGATTGGTCTTGGGATGCTCTTGTTCCTTGGCATTGGTGTGCAGCATCCGATCATGGCGTTTGTGTTTGTCGTGTTGGGATCTGCTTTCCTTGGTGGTCTGGGCATCATCGCTGGCGTGTTTGCTAATAAGTTTGATCAAATGGCGGCGATCACGAACTTTATCGTCACGCCGCTCGCGTTCCTGTCAGGCACGTTTTATTCGGTATCGGTTCTACCGCCCGTCTTGCGCGAACTGACCCAGCTGAACCCGATCTATTATTTGATCGACGGTTTGCGCTATTCAGTGATCGGTGTGTCGGATGCGAACCCTTGGTCAGGGATGTTGAATTGTGCCGTGTCTGTTGTGGTCGTCTCTGCCATCGCGTGGCAAATGTTCCGCACAGGATATCGTCTTAAGCCTTAGACGCCTTGGCCTCGCGCCATGCGAGCAGGGCTGCACCTGCGATAATAACGGCGGCCCCTAGGAACGAGATGTTGCTTGGGATGACGCCGAAGATCATAGCGTCATAGAGCGCTGCGAACAGGAGCGTGCCGTAGCTAAACGGGACAACAAACGATGCGTCTGCGCGCGCGACCGAGTTCAGGAAACACGTTTGCGCTAAGGCCATGCCGACGCCGATGCCTGCAAGTGCGAACCATTGGTGCAGCGTTGGTGGTTCCCAAACTGATATGACGGCAAGGGTCGCAAGACAGAGGCCGATCGCGTTGTTGATCAGCAAGATTTGAAACGGCTTTTCACGGCGCGAGAGACGTTTCATAAAGATGATCTCCATCCCCAGCATCAAGGCCGCGCCAAGTGCGAGCAATGCCCCGGGGGCAATTGCGCCTGAACCAGGGCGTAGCAGGATCACAGCGCCGATCAGTGAAATGCCAGCGGCGGTCCAGCGGATGGGCCCTACGCGTTCGCCCAAGAAGAAAATCGCAAAAATCATGGCGAAGACGGGATTGAGAAAGCTGATTGCGTTTGCGTCAGACAGCGGGATGTATGCGACGGAGGCAAACATCAGCGTCACACCTGCTGCGCCAAATGTTGTGCGCAAAATGTGGAGCTTGATATTCGCAGGACCAAACTTTGGTCGCATCACCAACGCAGCGCTGCCCAATGTCAGAGCGGCGAACAAGAACCGCGCTTGTGTGATTTGAAAGACATGCAAAGGCTCGCCCAGAACGCCGGTCCCAACCGCCTTGGCCAGCAGGGTTGTCAGGGCAATGAACGCGGTCGCGCAGATCATCAAGATCATCGCAAGGCGCGCGTTATGGGAGGGCAAATCAGTCATGCCCAAGACCTGCGCCGAATTATCAAAGGCCGCAAGGCTTGGATTGTATCGCAACACTTCAGCCCTTGAAATCGACGTTGGCCCCTGTATGACGGATGCATGATCACACAGGTACATACCCGTCTGCGACGACCAATGCGCCGCGCTTAAACGCGTTCGATCTGCCGTGCATGACGGCCACCTCTTTCATGCTTCACTCAAATTGTTGACTTGCCCCTGATGCTCAGGCACTCACGTGGCTTCTATTTTTTAAGGATACGTCCATGATCCCTTCTGTTTTGCCAACCTATTCCCGTGCTCCGCTTACCTTTGTCAAAGGCGAAGGCAGCTGGTTGATTGAAGCAGATGGGCGACGTTTTCTGGACCTTGGGGCGGGGATTGCGGTGAACGCATTGGGTCACGCCCACCCCAAGCTGGTCGAGGCACTGACGACGCAAGCCAGCGCGCTTTGGCATGTGTCCAACCTCTATCACATCCCCCAGCAGGAAAAGCTGGCGGATTTGCTGGTAGAACACACATTCGCGGACACGGTGTTCTTCACGAACTCCGGTACGGAAAGCTGTGAATTAGCCGTCAAAATGGCGCGCAAATATTGGTTCGATAAGGGCCAAGCAGATCGCACAGAGATCATCACATTCGAGGGTTCTTTCCACGGTCGTTCCTCTGCGGGCATCGCGGCGGCTGGCTCTGAAAAGATGACCAAGGGGTTTGGGCCACTTTTGGGTGGGTTCAAGCACCTGCCTTGGAATGATCACGATGCGCTAACGGTGGCGATCACCGATCAAACCGCGGCGATCATGATTGAACCTGTGCAGGGCGAAGGCGGTATTCGCCCGCTGCCTGATCAATGCCTCAAGGGTTTGCGTGATCTGTGTGATGCGCATGGTATCTTGCTTATCTTGGACGAAGTGCAATGCGGTGTTGGCCGCACAGGCAAGCTGTTTGCACATGAGTGGGCGGTGATCGAGCCTGACATCATGATGGTCGCCAAGGGCATCGGAGGTGGTTTCCCCCTTGGTGCAGTCCTTTCAACGGAAAACGCGGCATCGGGCATGACGGCAGGCACGCATGGGTCCACATATGGCGGCAACCCCCTTGGTTGCGCAGTGGGTGCGGTTGTGATCCAGACCATCGCTGATTCAGACTTCCTCGCGGACGTGTCCCGTCGTGCAGGCGCGCTACGCCAAAGTCTTGAGGGACTGATTGCACAGCACCCAGACGTATTCGAGGCGGTGCGCGGCACTGGTCTGATGCTTGGGTTGAAATGCAAGGCGACGAACATTGATGTGGTGAACGCTGGCTATGACAACGCCGTCATTACAGTGCCTGCTGCCGATAATGTGATCCGCTTGCTACCTGCGCTTAACATTACCGAAGAAGATATCGCAGAAGCGACTAAGCGCCTCAGCGCTGCAGCGTCCCAAGTCGAGGCAGCCTCTTAGGTTTCACCTTTTAAAAATATCCCGGGGAGCGCGAGGGGCTGGCCCCTCGCACCCTCATTTGAAAAGAACAAAAACATGAACCATTTTCTAGATATCCATAAAACCAATCCAAACGATCTCACCAACATCATTACCCAAGCCCGTTCCATGAAGGATGCGCGCGTTGGCCTGCCCAAAGCAACCTTGGATGTGGAGCAACCGCTTGCGGGCCACATGGTTGCGCTGATCTTTGAAAAACCGTCCACGCGTACGCGTGTTTCGTTCGACGTGGGCGTGCGTCAGATGGGGGGCGAAACGATGGTGCTGTCTGGCTCTGACATGCAGCTTGGGCACGGCGAAACCATTGCAGACACCGCACGTGTTCTGTCGCGCTATGTGGACCTGATCATGATCCGCACGTTTGATGAAAGCGTGTTGCTTGAAATGGCGGAATACGCGGATGTACCTGTGATCAACGGCCTGACGGATCGCACGCACCCGTGTCAAATCATGGCGGATGTTATGACATTTGAAGAACATCGTGGCCCGATCAAAGGCAAAAAGGTTGTGTGGTGTGGCGACGGCAACAACGTTTGTGCATCCTTCCTACATGCTGCGGGTCAGTTCGGATTTGATATGGTGTTCACGGGGCCAAAACAGTTGGATCCAGAGGATGAATTTATCGGTCTTGCGCGCAAAGCAGGTGTGAGTGTCAGCATCGAGCGCGACGCATATAAAGCGGTCGAGAACGCTGATCTGGTCGTGGCGGACACGTGGATTTCTATGCATGACAGCCAGTCTGCAAAAGAGCGTCGTCATAATATGCTGCGCTCTTATCAAGTGAATGAAAAGCTGATGGATAGTGCGAAACCTGACGCCTTGTTCATGCATTGCCTGCCTGCGCACCGCGAAGAAGAAGTGACAAGCGCGGTCATGGACGGTCCGAATTCAGTGATCTTTGACGAGGCTGAAAACCGTCTTCATGCGCAAAAGGCGATCATGCGCTGGTGTCTGGAAAAATAACGCCTGCGCGCGCATTTGCGACGGCGATCAATCTGCTAGAAAGATCGTTGTCAGTGTTCCGTCAGATCCCTGAAGATAACCGATCCCGCCAACCTCGTCCGGGACACCAGCTGTGTTCAGGCCGAAGAACCGCCCAATCGCGGTTTGTTGAGTATCTTCAGAAATGATCTCGACGAAGGCTCCGTTTCTGAGTGTCGTGATCGCGCCACCCGAGAAGGTATTGCCGAACACGCGCATCCCACTGATTTGTACAGAGTTGAAACCGATATTGGAAGAAACGCCCGTGTCGCGGTTCGCGATAGTGAAGCTGTCTGCGGTTACATCAACAGCCCCACTCGCAAAATTCGCGCTAATCTTCGACGTTCCGTTTTTCAGGTCAAAGTTGGTCGTGCCGTTGGAATAGCTGGCCTCTGCTTCGCCATTGAAGACTGCACTGCCTGTGTCAGGCATGTCTGGTTCACTGGTCACAACACCGTAAATTCCCGTTGCCACATAAGGCTAATCCGCAACAAAATAAGCATGTGAATAGGCGCGGGCATAGTCGTAGTTGCCTGTGAACCCTTGGGCAGGGGTGGAAAATAGCGTTGAAACCCCGTCTGTTAGCAAGCCATTGGCAGTGTAGCCATTCGGATCGACCAAAGTATACGTGCCATCATTCAGCGTTGTTGCGCCGTTTGAGTGGTCTAGCGTTCCCGATGATGTGGTGAGCGTGACGCGTGTTGGAACCGACTGCAGTTAGAGGGCAACGCCGCCAAGTGTACTGGTCTTAGTGGCTGTCGTTTTCGTCGAGAGCGGCAGGTTGTTCGGGTCATTTCCGATCCCTCCTGTGGTGCGGGTGCCGTCAACGGGTGTGCACGCTGTGGTGATCAAGAGTGCGACACAGCCGACGAAAAATACGAGTATTGAGTCATTGAGCAGTCCTAACGCAAGGGTGACGTCCAGCTTGGTCGCAAAACCCCGCGAGAACTAGAGATTCGCTTGGTTTTTTCAGCAGTTAGGCGGCAATGCGCTTAACTTGCGAACCAAAACAGGATGCTAAAGATCAGCGCTGACATCAAAGCTGCAGCTGGAACGGTTATGATCCAAGCAGCGACAATCGTCATAAAGTGCGAACGTCGAACCAATTTGCGGCGACGACGCTCGATTGGTGCAATGATCTTTGCCTCTGGCACGGTTCCGGCTACTTTACGAAGGCGGCGCTCCATGTGCCATTCGCGGTAAAATCCTACCCCAAAGATACCACCAACGGCGATGTGTGTTGAGCTAACAGGCAGGCCTAACCAGCTTGCCACGATGACTGTAATTGCGGCAGACAAGGCAACGCAATACGCGCGCATTGGGTTTAGTTTTGTGATTTGGCTGCCAACCATGCGGATCAGCTTTGGTCCGAACAGAAACAGGCCGAATGAGATACCGAACGCACCGATCACCATGACCCACATCGGGATGGCGACCTTGGATGAGAAGTCACCGAATTCAGAGGCGTGCACAATCGCGGCCAAAGGGCCAACCGCGTTCGCAACATCGTTAGCGCCATGCGCAAAGCTGAGCAGAGCAGCGGAGAAGACCAATGGAATGCCGAAGAGAACTTTCAGCGATTTGTTGCGGTTCTCGAGGCCGATGGATTGACGGATGATCAGCGGGCGCGTGATGAAATAGGTTGCGACGCCCAGCGCGAGACCGATCAAAAGGGCGGTCTGGATGTCGATTTTGACGATCCGTTTAAGGCCCTTCATCGACAGATATGTCGCGAAAACGCCTGCCATAATGGCGACTAGGATTGGAACCCAAACGCGCGCAGCCGCGATTTTATCGTCGCGGTAGATGATCTTGTGTTTGATCAGCGCGAGGAACATTGCGGCGAACAAACCGCCCAGAACAGGGGAAATAATCCAGCTGGCCGCAATCGTGCCCATCGTTGGCCAATTCACCGCCGAAAGACCAGCCGCCGCGATACCAGCGCCCATAACACCACCCACAACAGAATGCGTGGTCGAAACGGGGGCACCAAGGAACGTCGCAAGGTTCACCCAAACCGCAGCACTGATCAAGGCGGCCATCATGGCCCACATAAAGACTTGGCCGTCTTCAACAGCTTTGGTGTCGATAATTCCTTTGGAAATGGTCGAAACCACATCACCACCCGCCAAAAGTGCGCCAGCACTTTCGCAAACAGCGGCGATTGCAATGGCGCCGCCCATGCTAAGCGCGTTCGCACCCACGGCCGGACCCATATTGTTGGCAACGTCGTTGGCACCGATGTTGATCGCCATATACGCACCAACGGCGGCTGCGGCAGCCACGATAAGAGAACCCTCACTGCCCCCGAACCACGTCATCGCGATGAAGAACGCCACTAAAATAAAGGCGAATGCGATGCCAAGTCCGACCATGGGACGCGCGACATAGTTTGTCGCCATCTCCAATTGACCGATCCGATTAAGATCGCGGTCCAGCGTTTTCCATTGGCTACCTAGGGGATCTTTGGCCATAGTGTTCTCTCTTAGCGGTACAAACGTTGCCAAGCGGGTAGTGATCAAAACGGCTCAAGACAAGTAATTCATCACACAGGCTTTGATTTTCTCACGTCAGCTTTCGCAGTTTAGAAGTTGCGCAGAATGTCCTGCAAGCCGGGTTCATCCACCAACTCAGCCGCTTCTGCGAGGCTGACCCACTTGCGGGTGCGCTCGGACGCCTCTGGAAAATCGTCCACAAGGTGATCGACCTCGATCGCGTAGACTTGGGTTTCACAAGAGACTGTGCCGCCCTCGTCCATGCGTTTTTCGTAATCGTATGTGCCGATGGGGTCGGGATTGATGTTGGCGGGTTTTACACCGGCTTCTTCCCATGCTTCTTGGGCTGCGGCCGAGTTTGCGTCCAAACCGTCGATGGGCCAGCCTTTGGGCAGGATCCAGCGTTTGGTTTCGCGGCTTGTGATGACCAGAACCTTGCGATCTGCACCGCTGCCTTGATAGCAGATGGCCGCGACTTGTACGCGGTTGGGGCGTTGAATGAGGGGTTGAACCACCTCTGCCCATGCTTTTTTCAAAAATCCTACCATAGTCAGCCTGCCCTTCGTTTCTTGCTTTTAGGCGTTTAGAGTTAACAGGTTGTTCAAAATATACAAATTTTTAGCGTGATCTTTTTTTAGCGCGTAATGTGGGATCGGCTTCGCGTGGGTTTTCTGGCCATGGGTGGCGGGGGTAGCGCCCGCGCATATCTTTACGCACGTCGGCGTAGGATGTGTCCCAGAATGCGGGGATGTCTGTGGTTGTTTGAACGGGGCGACCCGCTGGCGACAAAAGCGTGACGCGTAGCGCTTGACCCGCGACCATGGGGTGAACGGTTGTGCCGAACATCTCTTGCAGGCGCAGTTCGATTTCGGGTTGGCCATATTCGTAATTCACAGGAACACGCCGTCCCAGTGGGGTTTCCACGTGTGACGGCGTTGCGGCCTCAAGGCGTTGCATTTGGCCCCACGTTAGGATCGATTTCAAAGGCTCTAAGTAGTTGAGTGCCTTGAGGTGTTGCGCAGTTTTGACGCCGTTCAGATAGGGCAACAGCCAATATTCAGCGGTTTCGAGTAGGGCCTCGTTGGAAAGATCGGGCAAGTCTTCGCCAGATTTGCGCACCAGATCAACGCGCGTGCGAAAGCGTTCCTCTGCGGGGGAAAGATTGATCCCCAACATCTGCACGCCGTCCAACATTGCGCGTGCGATGGCGTCGGGCGAGGCATCTTTCCATAGGCGTTCATCTAGGATCAGGGACCCCAGTTTTTCGCGGCTGTAGGCAATCACGCGGTGTTCGCGTTTGGACCATGCGCATTCATTGACCCACTCGATCTGCTCTTCGAATAATGCGTGGATCTCGCTTAGGTTAATCTGAGCGGCTTGGCGGATGCGGGCCTCGCGCGGGTTGCCGTCTGTGTCGGTCACAACGATGAAAGGCGCGTTGCCGAGGACGTCGCCCTCGTCCATCACAGCACCTTTACCACCTGACAGAATATAGCGCGGCGCGTCGCCTTTGCGTCGTTGGCCGATGCGATCAGGGTAGGCAAGGGCGGTCATTGCGCCAAGGCTGAGTTTTTCCTTTGTGCCCGTCGGAGCGAGCTTTTTCAGGCGTTTGATTTCTTGGGTGATGCGCGCTGAGAAGTCCTTTGGAAGTCGCTTGTCGTAGAGGGCGCGCAGGCGCAGGGACAGATCAGACCCCGTGCCGCGCCCCATTGGATCACGTTCGTTCAGCATGGCTGCGACATCAGCGGCTTGGGGGCCAGCGATGGCGAGCATGTGACCAAGGCGCGGATGGAGTGGCATCTTGGATAGGGTTTGTCCGTGTTTCGTGATGCGATTGTCTTTGGTCAGCGCGCCAAGGTTTTGTAGCAGGTTTTGTGCATCGCTTAGCGTGGTGGGCGTTGGTAGCGTTAGGAATGGCAGGTCTTCTGGCGGCGCCCCCCACAGCGCGAGTTCGAGCGCGAGGCCCGTCAGATCGGCGGTTTCAATTTCAGCGGGCGCGAAGGCGGGCAGTGTGCCGGTCGCGGCCTTGGCCCAGAGTTTATAGGCTGTGCCCGCGGCGACACGACCCGCGCGACCTGCGCGTTGCGTGGCCTCTGCGCGCGAGACGCGTTCGGTGACAAGACGCGACATACCTGTGCCCGGATCAAAGCGAGCGCGTCGTGCGAGACCGCTGTCAACCAC
The DNA here is from genome assembly GCF_018607965.1 of Planktotalea sp. GTDB lineage: Bacteria > Pseudomonadota > Alphaproteobacteria > Rhodobacterales > Rhodobacteraceae > Planktotalea. The sequence continues at coordinate 8,807 of NZ_JABBAM010000010.1, read as the reverse complement.
GGTGCGAATGTCTTCGATGGTGAGCGACGTTTCCGCGATGGAGGTGGCAAGGACGAGTTTGCGTTTGCCGTCGGTTTCGGGCTGGATTGCGGCGCGCTGGTCTTGGAATTTCATGGCGCCGTAGAGAGGGCGTAGCGCGACGTTGGGGGCGATGCGTTTAGCAAGCAGGGCTTCGGTTCTGCGAATTTCGCCCTCACCGGGGAGGAAGGCGAGGATACCGCCTGTCGTGTCTTGAAGGGCTGTTTCGATCAGGTCGGCCATGCCCGCCTCAAGACTGCGTTCTTTGGGCATGGGGAGAAGAAGGAAGATGGGTTCAACCGGAAAGCTGCGACCTTGGGACGTGATGATGGGCGCGTCGCCAAGAAGGGCCGCGACGGGGGCGGCGTCTAATGTGGCGGACATAACGATGATGCTGAGATCTTCGCGCAGGGCTGCGCGGCATTCGATACACAGCGCGAGGCCAAGATCGGCATTCAGCGAACGTTCGTGGAATTCATCAAATATGACCGCACCGATGCCTGTGAGTTCGGGATCGGTTTGGATGATGCGGGTGAGAATACCCTCGGTCACGACTTCGATGCGGGTGTTCGGGCCGATTTTGCGTTCGCCGCGCATGGTGTAGCCGACAGTTTCCCCGACCTGTTCGCCAAGCTGGGACGCAAGGCGTTCAGCAGCAGCGCGCGCCGCAAGGCGGCGAGGTTCTAGCATGACGATCTTGCCCTGAACGTCGCCCGCTTTGAGAACGGCCAGCGGAACGCGTGTTGTCTTACCCGCACCGGGGGGCGCTTGGAGCACAGCGAGCCCGCGCGCTTTGAGTGCGCTGAGAAGGTCGGGCAGGACCGCGTCGATGGGGAGTGCGTCGTTCATCCGTTACATATCGTTCAAAGTGCAGGGGTAGACAACGCCCGCGTGCTCAGGGAAAACCCGTGGGTGACTTATGCGAGGCCCAACATGGATATCCAAACGCTTGCAAGTGCCGTGCAGAACGGTGAGCGACGTGCTTTGGCGCGCGCGATCACGCTGGTTGAAAGCGCACGTGCGGATCATCGGATTCAAGCGGCGGACCTGCTGGACCTGCTGGCGTCAGGGGGACGTCAAGCGCTGCGCATTGGTCTGTCTGGGACGCCCGGTGTGGGTAAATCGACGTTCATTGAGAGTTTTGGGATGATGTTGTTGGGGCAAGGGTTGCGCGTTGCGGTTCTGGCGGTCGATCCGAGTTCGACGCTTTCTGGCGGGTCAATCTTGGGGGATAAAACGCGGATGGATCGATTGGTGCGCGAAAAGGCGGCGTTTATTCGACCGTCCCCGTCGCAAACCCATCTGGGTGGTGTTGCGCGGCGGTCGCGCGAAGCGGTGGCTGTGTGCGAGGCGGCTGGGTTTGATGTGGTCTTGATTGAAACGGTTGGTGTTGGGCAATCCGAGACGGTTGTTGCGCAGATGGCGGATTTGTTTGTGTTGTTGCTGGCCCCTGCGGGGGGCGATGAATTGCAGGGCGTAAAGCGCGGCATCATGGAAATGGCAGATCTGATTTTAGTGAATAAGGCCGATGGAGATCTGAAGCCTGCTGCCACGCGCACGATGGCGGATTATGCGGGGGCTTTGCGGTTTTTGCGCAAGCGTGCGCAGGATCCAGACGGGTTTCCAAAGGCGATGGCGGTGTCTGCGTTGGAAGAGAGCGGATTGGCGAAAGCGTGGGATGAGATGAACGCGTTGGTTGATTGGCGGCGTTCTGAAGGTTTTTTTGCGGGCATGCGGGCTGAACAGGCGCGGTTCTGGTTTGAGGAAGATGTGCGCCAAGCGATGTTGGCGCGTTTGCGTGATGCTGGACCTTTGCGCGATGCGATGGACCGCCTTGGTGGTTTGGTCGCGCGCGGGGATGTGACGCCTGCCTTGGCGGCGCAGCGGATGCAGGATTTGTTGAAGGGTTGAGCGGGGGCTAGCCCCCGAACCCCCAAAGTTTATTTGGAAAGATGAAGCCTGCGACTTAGTCGGTGAGTTTGCGCGCATCGCGGGCGAGCAGGGCGACGAAGCCAGCGATCATGTCATTATTTTTGGGATTGGACGCGTTGCCATCGAGCGCGCGTTTTAGCACACCTTGGACGATCGCGAGGAAGCGAAAGTAGGAGAACACGAGGTAGAAGTTCCAGTTGTCTGGAACCATTGTGCCGCGGCGTTCGCAATATTTGGCGACGTATTCTGCTTCGGTCGGGATGCCGAGGGTTGTGCGATCAAGACCTGCGAGACCTTTGAATTCTGCAGCGTTTGGCAGGCGCCAATGCATGCATTGATAGGCGAGGTCGGCAAGGGGGTGGCCAAGCGTGCTGAGTTCCCAATCGAGCAATGCGAGGATTTTGGCGCTGTCTTTTGCGTAGATCGTATTGTCGATGCGGTAATCACCATGCACGATAGCGCTGACGCCGTCGCCTGCAGGCATGTTCGCCGTGAGCCATTCCATGACGTGATCCGCGTCAGGCAGATTTTGGGTTTGTGCGGCTTTGTATTGTTGGGACCAGCGCGAGACTTGGCGTTCGAAATAGTTGCCAGGCTTGCCGTAATCCCCAAGACCGACGGATGTTGGATCGACGGAGTGAAGGGCTGCGAGGGTCGCGTTCATTGAATCGTAGAGTGCGGCGCGCTCGGGTTTGGAGATTTCGGGTAGGGCAGGATCCCAGAATATACGACCATCAAGGTATTCCATGACGAAGAACTGCGTGCCCATAGGGCTGTTGTCATCCGTAAGGTGCAGCATTTTGGGGACAGGGACGTTTGTGCCAGCCAAGCCCTGCATCACGCGAAATTCGCGATCGACGGCGTGGGCGGATTTCAGGAGTTTTCCGGGTGGTTTTGCCCGCAGCACATATTTCGCAGCGCCCGACGTTATCAGGTAGGTTGGATTCGACTGACCGTCAGAAAATTTGTCGACACTGTCCAAAGCGCCAAAGCCATTTACGTTTTCTTGTAAATAGCGTTGTAAATCGTTGTGATCGTATGTGTGCATCGCGTTACGTTCCGTCAGAGGGCATGGACAAGCTTACCCACAGTAAGCAATCCTTTAGCCAAGCCCACAACAGTTACCTTGCGATAGGACGCCCCCGAGATGAGCATGAACCTAGGCCTGAACCCGATCCATGCGCCGCTGCTTCAGCGCGTACGTGACATGATCCGCGACGAGATCACGCCGCTTGAAGAAGAGTACCACGCAGAAATCGGCAAAGGGGATCGCTGGACGTACACGGAGCGGCAAGCGGACATCCTTGAGGGGTTGAAGGCCAAGGCGAAGGCAGCGGGGCTGTGGAATTTCTGGCTGACGGACAGTGACAAAGGGTTTGGCCTGACCACTGTGGATTACGCATATTTTGCAGAAGAAATGGGGCGTACTCCGCTAGGGGCTGAGGTGTTCAACTGCGCGGCACCTGACACGGGCAACATGGAAGTGTTTGAGCGTTACGGGACGGACGCGATGAAGGGGCGGTGGTTGATGCCGCTTTTGGAGGGCGAAATCCGCTCGGCCTATTTGATGACCGAGCCTGACGTGGCGAGTTCGGATGCCACCAATGTGTCGCTTTCGTGCGTTCGTGATGGGGATGACTACGTCTTGAACGGCGAGAAATGGTGGGCCAGCGGGGCGGGTGATCCGCGCTGTAAGGTTTATATTGTTATGGTGAAAACGGGCGACGACACCGCGCCTAAGCATCAGCGCCATTCGATGATTGTTGTAGAGGCTGGCAGCAAGGGGATCGAAATTTTGCGCCCCATGCAGGTGTATGGCCATGATGATGCGCCACATGGGCATATGCATATTCGGTTCACGGATGTGCGCGTTCCAGCAGAGCAAATGTTGCTGGGCGAAGGGCGTGGTTTTGAGATCGCGCAGGGGCGCCTTGGGCCTGGGCGCATCCACCACTGCATGCGCTCAATCGGGCAGGCAGAATCGGCATTGGAAATGATGTGCAAGCGTTCGCTGGAACGTGAGGCGTTTGGCAAGCCGCTTGCGCAACTGGGTGCAAATTTCGACATTATCGCAGAGTGCCGTATGGACATCGAACAAGCGCGTTTGATGTGCCTGAAGGCGGCTTGGATGATGGATAAGGGGGATGGTCGTGCGGCGGCACCCTACATTTCACAGATCAAAGTTGTGGCCCCTAATATGGCGCTGAAAGTAATAGACCAAGCCGTGCAAATGTTTGGGGCGCAAGGGATTTCCCAAGATACGCCGCTTGCGATTGCGTGGACGTGGCAACGCGCGTTGCGCTTTGCAGATGGTCCTGATGCGGTGCATCGCCGCCAAGTCGCGCGCGCAGAGTTGAAAAAATACACACAAGAGCGCATGTAACGCGCCAGATCGCCCCTGAATCGCTTGACGCCTATTGGATATCACCCTAAGACCCGCCAGAAGATATACATGCGCTCGCGAGAGCCGCACCCATTTTTTGTTTGCAGGGATACGCCTGCATCGAACGAACACGAGGAAATGCCCAATGGCTCGTCGCTGCGAATTGACCGGAAAAGGCCCGATGTCGGGTAACAACGTAAGCCACGCTAAGAACCGTACACGTCGTCGGTTTTTGCCGAACTTGAATGATGTAACACTTCAGTCCGAGATTTTGGGCCGTGGCATCAAGTTCAAGATTTCTGCAGCAGCTTTGCGCACAGTTGATCACCGTGGTGGTTTGGATGCGTTTTTTGCGAAGTCCAAGGACGACGAACTGTCTGACAACGCGTTGAAAGTGAAAAAAGAAATTGCGAAAGCACAATCGGCAGCTGCGTAAGCTTTTACGACTACCTTAAAGATTTGCGCCTCGTAGCTTATGCTGCGGGGCGCTTCTTTTCATCCGTTGATCCTATATCATGACAGGACTAAGCCTGAGCGCATGACACGTTCGATGCATATCTTTGGCTATTTTTTGGTGACGCTTATTGCGTTGACCGCGCAAAGTGCTGCGATTGCGCGCACGATGCCGGATGCGGCGGGACAGATGGTTTTGTGCACAGGCAATGGGCCTGTGATGGTCTACTTTGATGAGCATGGTGAACCCACTGCACCACCGCATCTGTGTCCCGATTTCGCGCTCTCGCTGATTCTTGGGCTCGACGTCGAGGATGTTACACGTGCCGCGATGGGTGCTTGGTCTCTTGGAGAGAGCTTGCCATTTGTGAAGCGGCGTGTGGTTTTTGAAATTGGCACACCAAATGCGCGTGGACCTCCGGTTTTGATGTTGGTTTAAACATTTCCTCCCAAACATCAAAATGACAAAGGAGAGACGCGATGTCTTTCACATCCAAACTATTGGCTACAGCTTTTGTGGCGACCCTTGCAGTTCCTGCATTTGCAGACGGTCTGATGATCAAAGATGCGTATGCGCGCAGTGCCTTTGACGGTGCGAAGACCGGAGCAGCGTTTATGCAAATTATGAACCACTCTGATGAGGATGATCGCCTCATTGGAATCTTGTCTGACGTTGCTCAGAAAATCCAATTGCACACCCATGTAGATATGGGTGAAGGCGTGATGAAGATGATGCACGTTGAAGACGGTTTTGTGATCCCCGCGGGTGGTCTGCATGCGTTGTCGCGTGGGGGTGATCATGTGATGTTGATGGGATTAACCCAAAAGTTGATCGACGGTGAAACCGTTGAGCTAACGCTGGTTTTTGAGAATGCGGGCGAGGTTGTTGTGCAAGTTCCCGTTGATCGCGAACGCCAAGATGATGGTGCAATGATGCAGGGTGAGATGGATCATTCAGACCATGGCGCAGACAAGTGACGTTGAAAGGATGGGGGCTAGCCCCCTGTCCAATCATAGATTGGCCTCACCCCAAAGTTTATCTGGAAAGATGAAGCGCGGTGTTGTGTTGTTGACAAGTGATAGGTCAACGCGAGAAAGTTCGGTATGAGAACAGACGCTGATATTCCAATTTTATATTCTTTTCGCAGGTGTCCTTATGCGATGCGCGCGCGGCTTGCGATTGCGAGCGCGGGGCAAAATGTTGAGCTGCGCGAGATAAGTTTGAAGACCAAACACGACGCGTTTTTGAAGGTGTCGTCTAGTGGCACTGTGCCGTGTTTGGTGACGGATCAGAGCGTTTTGGATGAAAGCTTGGATATCATGATCTGGGCGCTGAACTGTAGAGATCCGCAGCGGTGGTTAGACATGCCCGCCGCAGGATGGGAGTTGATTACGCTGTTTGATGGGCCGTTCAAAGATGCCCTTGATCGCACGAAATATGCTGTTCGGTTTGAGGGAAGTGATCCGTTGGTGCAGCGCGAGATTGCGCATGGATTTTTGACTGAATTAGAGGCGTCCATGGGGGAGTGGATCTATGATCGTCTCAGCATTGCGGATTTTGCGATTTTGCCGTTTGTGCGTCAATTTGCGAATATTGATCGAGCGGTGTTTGATGCGCAGCCTTGGCCTAAAGTTCAGGCATGGTTGGATCGTTTCCTGCGCTCAGGCGCGTTTGTTCAAATTATGGACAAGCATGTGTTCTGGGGCGCAGAGGATGCGCCGATTGTTTTTCCGAAGACGGTTTAGATTTTTAGGAACACATCTGCTGCGCGCGTTGGCCAAATTCTTTGTACCGCAGCCAGAATTTTTCATGACTTGTGCGATCTGATTGGCGAATTTCTTGGCTACGATGGGGGTCTTTAAAGAATGTCGCAGCCAAACGCTGATCAGACGAACTTAACTTGCCGCGCGCTGCTTTTTGGATGCAACGACACAGGCTCCGATTCGCAGATTTGCGGTCAGATTTCATGCAAGCGCGCTGCATCGTTCCGGCCTCAACAGGTGTTGGAACCACAGGGGCTAGTATCGCTGATAATGCGATTGTCAAAATGATGTGTTTCATAGTCTCTGCCTTGTTGCCGACATCTGCGCGGATCTCATGCCCGTCGTCTAGGATGCAGGTTACCTTCGCCTTGATAATAGCGCAAAATCAGCAAAGTTTCAATTGTTATGCGGGATCGGCGAAGGGTTGCCGAAAATGCATTGGATATGGGGCGCATACGCCACCTTGACCAAGGCGCATTTCCCACTCATATCCAAGCTATGACAGAGCTGAACAAAATCCGTAATTTCTCGATCGTGGCGCATATTGACCACGGTAAATCCACCCTTGCTGACCGCCTCATTCAAGAGACGGGCACAGTGAAAGATCGCGACATGCAAGCGCAGATCCTGGACAGCATGGATATCGAGCGTGAACGCGGCATTACGATCAAAGCGAACACGGTTCGGATTGACTATGTCGCTGACGACGGCGAGGCCTATGTGCTGAACCTGATTGACACGCCTGGTCACGTGGATTTTGCCTATGAAGTGTCGCGGTCCATGCGCGCGGTTGAGGGATCTTTGCTGGTCGTTGATAGTTCGCAAGGTGTGGAAGCGCAGACGCTGGCCAACGTGTACCACGCGATGGAAGCGGATCATGAAATTGTGCCAATCCTCAACAAGATTGACCTGCCCGCGTCCGATTGTGACCGCGTGGCCGAGCAGATCGAAGACGTGATTGGCATTGATGCCTCTGGCGCGATTCGAGTCAGCGCGAAAACGGGTCAGGGTATTCACGAAACGCTTGAGGCGATTGTTAAAGAATTGCCAGCGCCCAAGGGCGAGCGCGAAGCACCGCTGAAAGCGATGCTGGTCGATAGTTGGTATGACGCGTATTTGGGCGTGATCGTTCTGGTGCGCATCATCGATGGTGTCCTGAAAAAGGGCGAGCGCGTGCGCATGTTGTCCAACGATTCCGTCCATCACGTCGACCGCATCGGTGTGTTTCGTCCGCAAATGGAAACGATTGATGAACTTGGACCGGGTGAGATTGGGTTTCTGACAGCGTCCATCAAGCAAGTTCGTGATACGCGCGTGGGCGATACGATTACCCACGAGCGAAAAGGCACAGATGAGGCGCTGCCGGGCTTTAAACCTGCGCAACCGGTTGTTTTCTGTGGTTTGTTCCCTGTGGACAGTGCTGAATTCGAAGATCTGCGCGATGCGATTGATAAGCTTGCTTTGAACGATGCGAGTTTCTCGTTTGAGATGGAAACATCTGCAGCGCTGGGCTTTGGATTTCGCTGTGGTTTCCTTGGCTTGCTGCACCTTGAAGTGATCCGTGACCGGATCGAGCGCGAGTATAACGTTGAGCTGATCACGACGGCGCCGTCCGTGATTTACCACATCCACCTGAAAAGCGGTGAGATGATGGAGTTGCATAACCCCGCTGACATGCCTGACATGACCTTTGTCGACCACATGCAAGAGCCGCGTATCAAGGCAACGATCTTGGTGCCGGACGAGTATCTGGGTGACGTTCTAAAGCTTTGCCAAGACCGCCGTGGTATTCAGGAAGATCTGACCTACGCTGGGACGCGCGCGATGGTGGTATATGACCTGCCTTTGAACGAGGTTGTTTTTGATTTTTATGACCGTTTGAAATCTGTGACCAAGGGCTATGCGTCGTTTGATTATCAAATGATGGGATATCGAGAAGATCAACTAGTGAAGATGTCGATCCTTGTGAACGATGAGCCGGTCGATGCTTTGTCTACCATGGTTCACCGTGATCGCGCTGAAACGCGGGGTCGTGCGATGGTGGAAAAGTTGAAAGACTTGATCCCGCGTCACATGTTCAAGATCCCGATCCAAGCGGCGATTGGCGGTAAGGTTATCGCACGCGAAACTTTGTCTGCGATGCGCAAGGACGTGACGGCCAAGTGTTACGGTGGTGACGCGACCCGTAAGAAGAAGCTGCTGGAAAAGCAAAAAGCGGGTAAGAAGAAGATGCGTCAATTCGGCAAGGTGGATATCC
>NZ_JABBAM010000012.1:5958-29273 GCF_018607965.1 Planktotalea sp. | reverse complement strand
CGTTCCTTGGCGTGTATCCTTTGATCATGGAAACATCGCTACAGGCGCAATTCTTGATCCCGCTGGCGATTTCGATTGGGTACGGCGTTTTGATCGGGACAGGCGTGATCATCCTTGCCATTCCAGCTGTGTTTGTTCTGGTTCACCGACTGACAACAGGGGCGAAAAACTTGGGCGGTTTGATTTTCGAGGCTGATAAAGATCGCCCTGAGGTGGGTGCAGCAAAGTAATTGCTTGTCGAATTTCGGACCACCTTGGATGGTGCGCGCGGCAATATTTGTGCTGCGGGCACATACAGCGCGGAAGGTGAAATCACACAACGGGTTTATTCTGTTGAATAACTTTCGTTGATTTGTGGCTTGGCCACTGGTTCAAAATTTTGTCTTACGTCTATTGAAGTTTCACCCCTCCAACTCCGTCTCCAAGAACCGCTCGAACGCATCCATGTCCAACTCTTCGAACTGACCAAAGCCTTGCATCCAGACGGACGCGCCTTTCAGCGCATCTGGTTCCAGTTTGCACCATTTCACCCGCCCGCGCTTTTCTTGGCTGATCAAGCCGGCTTTGGTTAAGATCCCAAGGTGCTTGGACACCGCTGCCAATGACATCTCGAACGGCTCGGCCACGTCCGTGACGGCCATGTCGTCCTCTAGCAGCATCGACAAGATCGCGCGGCGGGTGGGATCGGCTAGGGCTGCGAAGGTTGTATCAAGGGGATGGCTCATGCGCCCATAAACGCGGATGCGGAATAATCGTCAACCAAATGGTTGAATATGCGTGGAGGCCTGTTTTGGTCAAATGCCCGCCTGCGCCCAGCTGTCGCAGCCCCGAAAAATCTAGAATTTTCACAGTAAAACAGAAGGTTAGGCCACCGCTTCATTCCCTTGACTCAGTGCCCAACCAAGAATAACTCTCTCCTAAACCTCCAAACGGGATTTGAGCGGTTGAGTGAGCCTGAACAACAAGAGCGTCTCAAGAAATTGAATGCGCGGATCGCTGAGGCGAAAGACACTCTTGAGCCAAAGCCCGCTTCAGAGGAACACTACTCGCAAGCCCAGCAGGGCTGGCGCATGGTGACAGAGCTAGTTGCCGGTCTCGGGATCGGTTTTGGCATTGGATACGGGATTGATGTACTGCTTGGCACGATACCAATCTTTCTGGTGCTGTTTACATTTTTGGGTTTCGCGGCGGGCGTCAAAACGATGATGCGCACCGCACAAGAAATTCAGGACAGACAAGCGGCCGAACAGGCTGGTGACGAAAAAGGGGCTGATTAAATGGCAAGTGCAGACAAAGCAGCAGAAGGCAGCAGCCTCGTATTCCACCCGATGGATCAATTCATCGTGCAGCCTGTTTTCAGCGAAGGTGCGATCCACTGGTACACAATCACGAACATGACGCTTTGGATGTCCTTGGCTGTGATCTGTGTCGTCGGTCTTATGGTTGTCGGCACATCGCGCCGTGCAATTATCCCTAACCGCAGCCAGTCCATTGCTGAGCTCGCATATGTTTTTGTCTACAAGATGATCGAGGACGTGACCGGCAAAGATGGTCTGGTTTACTTCCCCTACATCATGACGCTTTTCCTGTTCATCTTGTTCGCCAACTTCCTAGGCCTAATCCCGATGTCCTTTACGCCAACAGCGCATTTCGGTGTGACAATCGTTCTGGCCTTCGCAGTCTTCTTCACGGTGACTATTTTGGGTTTCATCAAAAACGGATTTGGTTTCCTTGGTCTTTTCTGGGTCGCCAGTGCGCCTATGGCATTGCGTCCGGTCCTCGCGATCATTGAACTTATCTCTTACTTCGTTCGTCCTGTAAGCCACTCCATTCGTTTGGCTGGCAACGTCATGGCGGGCCACGCGGTTATCAAGGTTTTTGCAGGCTTCGCAGCCATTGCAGTCATCTCACCGCTTTCAGTAGCCGCCATCACAGCAATGTACGGTCTCGAAATACTCGTTTCGTTCATTCAGGCTTACGTCTTTACCATCTTGACATGCGTTTATCTTAAGGACGCATTGCACCCGTCTCACTAAACCAACCAACGTCGGGTGCGTGGATAATCACGCATCCAACACTTTATCTAACTTCCAATCGTAAGGAGAAATACTATGCAAGGTGAACTCGCACACATAGGCGCAGGTCTCGCAGCAATCGGTTCCGGCGCAGCCGCAATCGGTGTTGGTAACGTAGCAGGAAACTTCCTGGCGGGCGCATTGCGCAACCCATCCGCTGCTGCTTCGCAGACAGCAACATTGTTCATCGGTATCGCGTTCGCAGAAGCACTGGGCATCTTTGCATTCCTAGTCTCCCTTCTGCTTATGTTCGCCGTATAAACCGAACGACTTAATCCTTACGCGCGGGCGGCCCTGCTTATGCTAGGCCGCCCGATGTAGCGAAAAGTTCCGACGGAGGAAAACATGGCCACCGAAACTACAAGCGCCGTTAGCTCATGCGTGGACTCCCATGGTTCAGCCATTGGTATGCCACAACTGTGCTTTGAATGGTTTCCAAACCAGATATTCTGGCTCGTTCTCACGCTGATCGTGATCTTCCTTGTTCTGTCCCGCATCGCGTTGCCCCGCATCGCTTCGGTTCTTGCAGAGCGTCAAGGAACGATTTCCAACGACATCGCAGCGGCCGAGACCCTAAAAGCCAAAGCGTTGCAAGCTGAAGAAGCTTACAACAAAGCCCTCGTAGATGCCCGCGCCGAAGCGCAGAACATCGTCGCTGGTGCAAAAGCAGATATGCAAGCTGAACTCGACGTTGCCATTGCTAAGGCAGACGCAGAGATCAGTGCAAAAGCCGCTGAATCGGAAAAGGCTATCGCCGAAATCCGATCTGGTGCAATGAAAAGTGTTGAAGATGTTGCCAAAGACACCGCCGCAGAAATCGTTTCTGCAATGGGCGGCAACGCAACTGCAAAAGACGTGGGCGCGGCTGTCGCTGCCCGCTTGAAAGGATAGATCAATGCGTATCAAAGCACTTGCTCTACTCCTAACAGTATTGGCTCAGCCAGCGTTGGCTGCATCCGGTCCGTTCTTTTCACTTGGTAACACGGACTTTGTCGTGCTGTTGGGCTTCCTGCTCTTCATCGCGGTTCTATTCTACTTCGGTGTTCCAGCTTTGCTGGGCGGTTTGCTCGACAAACGCGCTGTTGGTATTCGTGACGATCTAGACGAAGCTAAATCCCTGCGTGAAGAAGCCCAAGCGCTGCTTGTTTCTTATGAGCGCAAGCAAAAAGAAGTGCAGGATCAAGCAGATCGCATTGTGGCATCCGCCAAGAAAGACGCTTCACTTGCAGCCAAGCAAGCACAAGAAGACCTTAAAGCCTCCATCGCACGCCGCGTTGCAGCGGCTCAGGATCAACTTGCGTCTGCAGAAACAAGTGCCATCAAAGAAGTGCGCGATACAGCCGTTAACGTTGCAATTGCAGCAGCAAACGACGTGATCGCAAAGCAGATGACAGCAAAGAATGCGACGTCTCTTATCGACGACGCAATCGGCGAAGTCGCTGCCAAACTGCACTAGGCACGATCTACACGATTACGACCAATCAGCCCGGCCTCTGTGCCGGGCTTTTTCGTTCTCAAAACCTTTCACACATTCATCTTTCCAATAAACTTCGGGGTTTGGGGCAGCGCCCCATTCCGCCGCGCCAGCGGCTCATCAAGCGCGTGCACAGCACGCTCCTTCAGATCACACACGCTTGACTCCAAAAGCACATCATTCAACGATGGCCCATGACATCAAATATCTTACGCGACATTGTTGAAACCCCCGACCTTGGTATCACAATGCCAGACGGTACCCGCCTTTCGGCCCGCACTTGGATGCCCAAAGACGCCACCGATGCGCCTGTCCCAGTGATCCTTGAATTCTTGCCCTACCGCAAACGCGACGGCACGACAGCGCGCGATTGCCTGACCCATCCCTATTTCGCCAAACGCGGATATGCCTGCATCCGCGTCGACATACGTGGCAATGGCGATAGCGAAGGGATCATGGAGGACGAATACAGCCATCAAGAACTCGCTGACGCCGTAGACACCGTGAACTGGCTGGCGGCCCAACCTTGGTGCAACGGAAATGTTGGCATGATGGGGATTAGTTGGGGTGGCTTCAATGCGCTACAAGTCGCGGCCCTTCAACCTGAGCCGCTTAAAGCCATCATTACGCTCTGTTCAACCGTGGATCGCTACGCAGACGACATCCACTACAAAGGTGGCTGCCTGCTGAACGAAAACCTCGGGTGGGGCGGGACTATGTGGTCCTATTCCTCCAAAGCCCCTGATCCGATGCTGCGGCCCAATGGTTGGCGTAAACTCTGGTTGCAACGGTTGGAAAGCGAACCCTTTCTTGCTGCGCGTTGGCTCGATCATCAAACCCGCGATGCTTTTTGGGAACATGGTTCTGTTTGCGAGGACTATTCCAAGATCACGGCAGCAACGCTTGCTATTGGAGGCTGGGGCGATGCTTACAAGAACGCGCCACCCGCATTGATCGAAAACCTGACAGCGCCTGCAAAAGCCATCATCGGGCCATGGGTTCACAAGTACCCTCATTTCGCTATTCCCGAACCGCGCATTGGGTTCCTGCAAGAAGCGCTGCGCTGGTGGGATCATTGGCTAAAGGGGGAAGACACGGGCGTCGAGAACGATCCGCTCTATCGCCCCTATCTCATGGAGTCTGTTCCGCCTAAATCATGGTACACAGAGCGTGCAGGCAATTGGCTGGCGATCAACGAAAAGCCCTCAGAGCTGCCGCGCGAGACGTGGCATCTGTCTGACGGCGGACTTCAAAACGAACCTACCAAAATCGACACCACAATCAGTTCGCCCCAAACCTGCGGTGCGCATTCGGGGGAATACTGTGCGATCTGGTTAGGCCCTGAACTGCCCGACGATCAGCGCAGTGATGATGCAATGTCTGCAGTGTTCAAAACGGAACCGTTGACGCAGCAGCGTGACATAGTTGGCGCACCCCAGATCAAACTTACGCTGGCTTGCGATAAATCACAGGGTCAAATCGCCGTGCGTTTGCTGGATATCCAGCCAAATGGGGCCAGTTCAAGAATTACTTACGGCGTTTTAAATCTGAGCCATCACCAAAGCCATGCGCACCCCAAAGCGCTGACGCCTGACGCGCCTATCAACATCACGCTTGATCTGGACCACATTGCCTATCGTTTGCCTGTCGGGCATCGCCTCGGCGTTGCGATTTCATCCGCCTATTGGCCCCTGATCTGGCCCAGCCCTGAAGCAACGACACTGACCATTTCTGAAGGATCTATCAGTGTTCCTTTGCGCCCAAGTGGGGACTCAGATGAGTGGACATTTGAACAACCCGAGGCAGATGAACCTTGGCAGGTCGAAACGCTGCGCGAAGGGTCTAACACCCGTAAAACCGTCACTGATTGGACCACAGGCGTTGTTACCTTGGAAATTGTTGATGATTTCGGCAAGGTTAAAGATTGCGATCATGGGTTGATCAATGGATCTATCGCTCGCGAATGGTGGAAGATTCACCCAGATGATCCCCTTAGCGCACATGGCAAAACTCATTGGACGGATGAGCTGGAACGAGATGGCATTGCGCTGCGCACCGAAGCAATCTCTGAAATGCACTCCGACGCCACTCACTTTCATTTGAGAGCGAAGTTACTGGCGTATGAAAACAACACCCTTATCTTCGAAAACGAGGTCGAGCGCAGCATCGCTCGGGACAACCTCTAGCAGTGCAACCCCAAAAAAAGGGATTTAACGCTTGATAGCTGCGCTGCAATCCGCATTGTTAACGACACAAATCTTGAAAACTGCCTGCACGACGAATGAGCGGCGGTATTTGCAATAACTGGGAGACGATTTAATGAACGATCAACTCGACTATCTCGCGAAACGCGCCACCGCTGGCAAACTATCACGCCGTGAATTCATGGGCAAAGCGTCCGCACTGGGTGTCAGCGCAGCTGCTGCTAGCACAATATTCGCGACGGCTGCAAAAGCGGCGAGCCACAAAACAGGCGGCGATCTGAAGATCGGTTCCACTGGTGGCGAAAGCACAAACTCGCTTGATCCAGCAACATACGCAAGCCAAGTTCCCTATCACAACGGTCGTCAGTTCGGTGACACACTGGTAGAAGTTTCCCCAACAGGTGAAATCGAAGGTCGTATCGCGACGAGCGTCGAGAGCACACCAGACGCGAAGACTTGGATGTTCAAACTGCGCCAAGGCGTTGAATTCCATAACGGCAAAACAATGACAGGCGACGACGTTCTTAAGACGATGGAGCGTCATTCCAACGAGGATTCCAAGTCTGGTGCCTTGGGCGTTATGAAGAACATCGAAAGCATGAAGGTTGAGGGCGACACGTTCTCTGTGACTTTGAAGAATGCCAACGCTGACCTTCCCTACCTCATGGCGGATTACCACCTGATCATTCAGCCAAACGGCGGCATGGACAATCCTGCGGCTGGTATCGGCACAGGCCCTTACCAGATGGAAGTTGATGAGCCAGGCGTCCGTCACATGTATTCCAAGTTCGCGAACTACTGGGGCGATGATGGTCATTTTGATTCCGTCGAAATCCTTGCCATCAACGACGCGACTGCACGTACAGCAGCCCTTCAGTCCGGTCAGGTTCACCTGATCAACCGTCTTGAGCCTAAGATCGCTGGCCTATTGGCACGCGCACCAGGTGTATCGGTGAATTCCACACCGGGTCGTGGTCACTATGTGTTCATCATGCACACAGACACAGCACCGTTCGATAACAAAGAACTACGCCTTGCGCTTAAGTACGCGATCAATCGTGAAGAAATGGTTGAGAAAATTCTGCGTGGCTACGGTTCTGTCGGCAACGACATGCCAATCAACGCGGCGTATCCTTTGTTTGATGGCTCAATCGAGCAGCGTATGTATGACGTTGAAAAAGCCAAGATGCACTATGCGGCGTCAGGCCATGATGGTTCCCCCATCATTCTGCGTACAGCTGACGGTGCCTTCCCGGGTGCGGTTGATGCCGCGCAATTGTTCCAACAGTCTGCTCAAGCAGCCGGCATTCCATTGGAAATCAAGCGTGAGCCTAACGATGGGTATTGGTCTGAAGTTTGGAACAAGCAGCCGTTCTGTGCATCCTATTGGGGCGGTCGTCCGGTTCAGGACCAGATGTATTCAACTGCGTATCTCTCCACAGCAGATTGGAACGACACGAACTTTAAGAACCCAGAGTTCGATGCCAAGTTGCTTGCAGCCAAAGCAGAACTGGACCTTACAAAGCGTAAGGCAATTTATTCTGAAATGGGTCAGTTGGTGCGTGAAGAAGGCGGTCTTATCTGTCCAATGTTCAACGACTTCATCGATGGCGTCAGCGACAAGCTTGTTGGATGGGAAGTTGATCCAAACGGCGAATTGATGAACGGTCAGGTCACACGCAAAATGTCCTTCGCATAAAGTCGGTTTAGCAAATGCACCCGATTTTAAAATTGGTTTCCCAGCGCTTGGCGCTGGGACTCCTTCTCCTCATTGCAGCGTCTGCCTTGATTTTTATCGGCACACAAATTCTGCCCGGCGACGTAGCGCAATCTATTTTAGGACAATCCGCGACCCCAGAGGCGATTGCCAATCTGCGTAAAGATTTAGGCCTCAATGAGCCTGCCTTGAGCCGCTATTTCAGCTGGCTCGGCAACGCGTTACAAGGCGATTTGGGCACTGCCCTGACCAACGGACAAGACATCGCCACCTCCATGGGCAAACGCCTTGGCAACACGTTGTTCTTGGCCTTCTGGGCCGCAGTGATTTCTGTTCCTCTCGCTATTTTCCTTGGCTTGCTAGCAGTGCGCTATAAAGATCGCTGGCCTGACAAGTTGATTTCAGGCGTCACGCTTGCGTCAATCTCGATTCCTGAATTCCTGATCGGCTATGTGTTGATGTATTTCGTCGGCGTGAAGCTTGGCTGGGCCCCGTCTGTGGCGATGATCAACGATTCAATGACGTTGGGTGCAAAGCTGCACGCAATCGCGTTGCCTGTTACGGTCCTAACCCTTGTGGTTCTCGCGCATATGATGCGCATGACCCGCGCCGCGATCTTGAACGTAATGCAATCGGCCTATATCGAAACCGCCGAACTCAAAGGTCTTAGCAGCTTTCAAGTCATCGCGCGTCATGCGTTCCCGAACGCAATCGCGCCTATCGTGAACGTGGTCATGCTTAACCTCGCCTACCTCGTCGTGGGTGTGGTCGTCGTTGAAGTGGTCTTCGTTTATCCCGGCATGGGTCAATATTTGGTCGATCACGTCGCCAAACGTGATGTGCCTGTGGTGCAAGCCTGTGGCCTTGTCTTTGCTGCCGTGTACATCTTGCTTAACATGGTTGCTGATATCGTGTCGATTTTGGCGAACCCTCGCCTGCGACACCCGAAATAGGAGGAACGGACATGTTCAAAAATATCCCCATATCCGCCCTCATCGGCCTGTTCTTCACGGGCCTTTATTTCTTTGTCGCAATCTTTGCTCCGTGGATTGCACCCTACGGAATGGCCGAAGCCGTCGGCGACGTGTGGGAGCCTTCTTCGGCCAAACATTGGCTTGGTACAGACAGCATTGGCCGCGATTTGCTGAGCCGCATGATCTATGGTGGACGCACAACGATCTTTATCGCAACAGCAGCAACGATCCTAAGCTTTACGCTTGGATCCTGCCTTGGCCTTTTGGCTGCCGTTATGGGCGGTTGGGTCGACCAAGCAATTTCACGCTTTGTGGATTTGATCATGTCGATCCCGTCACTGATATTCGCTTTGGTCGTTCTGTCGGTTATGCCCGTTACGATCCCAGTCCTCATCCTCGTCATGGGCCTGCTCGATTCCACACGCGTTTACCGCCTGTCGCGCGCCGTCGCCGTGGACATCAACGTGATGGATTACGTCGAAGCCGCCACATTGCGCGGTGAAGGACGTCGCTGGATCATCTTCCGTGAAATTCTACCGAACGCACTAAGCCCATTGGTCGCCGAAATGGGCCTGCGCTTTATCTTTGCAGTTCTATTCGTTTCAACCCTGTCGTTCCTTGGCCTAGGCGTACAGCCTCCCGGCGCGGATTGGGGCGGTATCGTAAAGGAAAACAAGGACGGAATCGTCTACGGCATTCCCGCTGCACTCGTTCCTGCGTTTGCAATCGCGACACTCGCGATCTCGGTGAACTTGGTCGCAGATTGGGTTCTCAATAGAACCACCTCTCTCAAAGGAGGGCGCGGATAATGGGCGAACCCCTACTCAAAGTACGTAGCCTGAAAATTGGTGCGACGGTCTACCCACCCGATGCAAAGCCCCACAAGATCGAGATTGTGCATGGCGTCGATTTCGAATTGGAAAAGGGTAAGGTCCTTGGTCTGATCGGTGAATCTGGTGCCGGTAAATCCACCATCGGCTTGTCAGCTCTAGGGTACGGTCGTGGCGGCGTGGAACTCACAGGTGGCGAAGTCTGGGTGAATGGGCGCGACATCTTGCAAGGCGGCATCGCGGACCTTCGCAAATTGCGCGGCGCGGAAGTCACCTATGTGGCGCAATCTGCCGCGGCCAGCTTTAACCCCGCCAAAAAGATCATGGATCAGGTCGTTGAAGCCTCCGTCACGCAAGGCAAGTTCAGCAAATCAGAAGCAGAGGCCAAAGCGCGCCTGCTGTTCGCGAAACTCGGCCTGCCGGATCCCAACAATATCGGATCACGCTATCCCCACCAAGTTTCTGGTGGACAGCTACAGCGCTGCATGACCGCGCTCGCGCTGTGCCCCGAACCTGATCTGGTGGTGTTCGACGAACCCACAACTGCGCTTGATGTTACCACCCAAATCGACGTGCTTGCTGCGATCAAGGAAGCGATCCGCGATACGGGCGTTGCGGCACTTTATATCACCCATGATCTTGCAGTTGTGGCGCAGGTCAGTGATCACATCATGGTGCTGAAAATGGGCGAGATGGTCGAATACGGCCCCGTCGATCAGATCATCAACAACCCAAAAGAAGAATACACCCAAGCCCTGGTATCCGTGCGCTCGATCAATCACGAAGAAAAGACGCCGGTTGAACCTATCCTGACAGTCAAGAACATCAACGCACGCTATCGCGGTACGAAATTCGACGTACTGCACGATGTCAGCGTCGATATTTCCCCCGGCCAAACACTTGCGGTTGTCGGGGAGTCCGGTTCTGGTAAATCCACCCTCGCTCGCGTGATAACTGGGCTTTTACCACCTAGCGCTGGTTCAATTGATTTTGCGGGTCGCACGCTAACCCCCGACCAACCCAGCCGGTCCCGCGAAGATCTGCGTGAATTGCAGATGATCTACCAAATGGCTGACGTCGCAATGAACCCGCGCCAGACGGTCGGCACCATTATAGGTCGCCCTCTTGAATTTTACTTCGGCATGAAGGGCGCAGAGAAACGCAAACGCATCGCAGAACTGCTGGAAGAGATCGAGATGGGTGATGGCTTTATTGATCGCTATCCTGCCGAGCTTTCAGGCGGTCAAAAGCAACGTGTGTGTATCGCACGTGCGCTGGCTGCCAAACCAAAGCTGATCATCTGCGATGAGGTCACATCAGCCCTAGATCCCCTCGTGGCCGACGGTATCCTGAAGCTACTCCTAGATCTACAAAAGCGCGAAGACGTGGCCTACCTTTTCATCACCCACGACCTCGCCACAGTGCGCGCAATTGCCGACAGCATTGCAGTGATGTACCAAGGCCGCGTCGTGCGGTACGGCACAAAATCCGAAGTGCTCAGCCCGCCATTCGATGACTACACCGACCTCTTGCTCAGCTCTGTTCCAGAAATGAAACTCGGCTGGCTCGAGAACGTCATCGCAACCCGCAAAATGGAAAGTGCTGGGAACTAACCCCCTGCTTCATCTTTCTAAATAAACTTCCGCCGGAGGCTCCCATGGATCGCAAACTACTCCTCATTATTCTCGATGGTGTTCCACTGCGCAATTGGTCGCGTCTCTTCGGTAATCTTGAGGGCTGGGTCGATGCAGGCACCGCGCAAAAATGGACCATGACCAGTGTACTGCCTTCAATCTCCGCAAGCTGTTACGCATCCATCCACACGGGCGTCACGCCGCAGGAACATGGCTGCACCGGCAATGGCAATGTGTTTCGAATCGATAAACCCGACCTGTTCTCAGAGATCCGCAAAGCGGGCGGAACAACGGGTGCGGTCACCCATTCTTTCTGGTCAGAATTCTTCAATCGTCACCCCTTCGATTACGTCCGCGATATCGAATACGACGAGCCCGACAGCACAACGATCAACCATGGCCGTTTTCATTCTATGACAGGTTACGGCATGGATAATCAGATGACGCCTTCTGACATCGACCTATTTGCGACGCTCACTAATCTCGCGGCGAAGAACGATCTGGATTACGGTATTTTGCACACCTGCACGCTCGACTCTATGGGCCATCGTTTTCAACATGAAAGCAGTGCAATGGATCACGCCTGTTTCGTTATGGACGAAATGCTCGCTCCATTTATCACGCGATGGCGTGACATGGGATACGAAGTCATTGTGACCGCAGATCACGGACAAGACGCACGCGGACATCACGGCGCGCGCGATCCTTTGCAGCAAGAGTTTGCACTGTATTATTTCGGCGATGCGCAAGGGCCGTCAGCCGAGACACCTTTGCATCAATTGCAATTGGCACCCACAATCCTGACACGGCTTGGCGCGCCCATTCCAAAGATGATGAAGGCCAAGCCCTTTTTACCAGCGTAAATTCAGTACGGCCATTTTTCTGCGGCCAAAGCCGAGACCGCTTGTTTGATCCGCTCAAAGCTTGCCGCCGATCGCACAGACATGTGACGCGCGCGCATATGGCCATGCACAAGGCCTTCTTCATCAACGCGATGCACTTTGACGCCTGCGGCTTTTAAAGCAGTTTCATAGTCGTTTCCATCGCTACTAAGCGGGTCACATTGCGCGGTATTGATGACAGTAGGCGGCAAACTAGAGAAATCCGTGTCATGCAAAGGTGCATAGCTTGGGTCACCAACAGGTTCTTCGCCTGCCAAACGCACATCGCGGTAAATCACGATATCATCGCGCGTCAGCATCGGTGCGTCGCTAAATTCAATGTAGGATCCTGCGTCAAAATCACCGCCTAGTCCCGGGTAGATCAGGACTTGGCCGCGAATGGTTAATTCAGCTCCACGCGCTAGATGGGATACGCAGGCCGCCAGATTGCCCCCCGCGCTATCGCCGCACACAACCAAGGGCTTGCCAATTTCTGCAAACACCGCGCGCGTTGCGGCCATAGCGTCCTCGAACATCGCGGGGTGTTTGTGTTCGGGGGCCATGCGATAATCAACAGACACCACGTCATGACCTGTCGCTGCACAAAGTTCAGCGCACACATCATCGTGGCTGTCCAAACCGCCAACGACAAATCCACCGCCGTGGTAATACATCACAACTGCTTCACCACCGCCGCATGTGTAGTGGCGACACGCCACATCGCCATAGGGGCGATCAAGCGCACTGACGCCAATGGGATAGGCCACGCGAAAGCCTGCGCACATTTCGTTGTATATGCGACGCTGGTCTTCGACACCGTAGGTCGCCGTATCAGGGGGATAAAAGCCGTTCGTCTTTTCGATAAACGCCCAAATCTCTTCATCAATAAGCTTGTGATAGTCCGCCATCGTGTCCTCCTGTGTCTTCGTGTTTCAGCAAAACGACCAAAGCGACTATCGTCAAGAGCACTCCGCCTAAGATAAATCCCCGTGGCGCGCCGTGGCCCAGTGCGATTTCCCAAAGGATCACCCAAGACGGTATCAAATACGTGTAGGCCATGACCTTTGCACCAGGCAGGCGAAGCGACGCGAATTGTCCAAGAACAAAAGTCACCGCGGTCGCAAAGATCGAGACATAGAGGATGGTTAGCCAAACGATATTTGGGAGTGCCGCGTAATCTGTGGTCCAGATTGCAGACCAGCTCCAAGCAAGTAAAACCAGTGTGCCGCCCAGTGTCGTGCCAAAGGAAAACAGGACAGCGCTTTCGCCTCGGTTCAGCAAGCGCACCAGTGGGATGTAGACAGCGTGGGCAATGCAGCCCCAGAAATAGATGATTTCGCCTTTGCCGACCTCAAAAATTCTGAACGTCGCCCAATCCGCGCGAAAGATGACCCAAAGCGCGCCGAGTGCACCTATCAGTAGACCACCTGCGATCCGCTTGGTCGTGATTTGACGCAGCAGGATATAGCTGGCGAATGCGGTTAGGATTGGTGTCAGCGTAAAGACGGCGGCAGCAGATACGGGTGTTGCGGTTTTGAGGCCCGCGAACATGAGGACGAAATAGGTGGCGAACACGCCGCCGAGCAGAATATAGCGCCAGATTGCAACAAACCAGACAGTTTTGAAATCACCACGGATTGCGCATAAAATGCCGAGAAGTACCGCCGCGATGGCGAAGCGAAGGACTGTTACCAATTCAGGCGCAATAAACGGCGACGCCAGCGCGCCCAACGAAAAAGATCCCGCCACAAGGATAGAAAACAAAAGCATTGCGCCATGGCCGCGTAGCGCGTCGTTCACTCCATTTCCCAGCTTTGGGCTTGTTCTTTAACGAACTTTAGAAACGCTTGCACTTTGGTCGTACGGTGCAGATCGACATGGGTGACCAACCAAAGTTTCGCGCTCCATTCATCGCGTTCTTTAGCGACTTGAACCATGCTGCCGTGGCTTGCCGCATCATGCGCGTTCATGAATCCGATACCTGCACCTGCCTTGATCGCAAGCTCCATCGCACGGTTGTCGGTTGATCGGAATACGACGTTCTCGCGCGCGATATTTTCGTTCATCCACTGGAAAAAGGGCGAGCGGTTGTTTTGTGCGTCATGGCCAACAAAACGGTGCTTGGAATATTCGCTTTCGTTCTTGGGAATTCCAAAACGATCCACGTATCCTTGTGAGGCATAAAGCCCAATAGGTTGACTGACCAAGGGCTGCACCACGTTATCGGGTTGGTCAGGCGCGGCCCCCGCGCGAATTGCAACATGCGCCTCGCCGTATTCGAGGCGGAACAAACGTTCTCCGGTCAGGTAGCGCAGCGTGACATCGGGATAGGTTGCTTGAAACGCGGTCAACGTTGGGGCCATCAAGGGTGCAAGTCCAATCAAAGATGTCACGACCAATTCGCCAGAGACTTCGTCGCCTTTGCCCTTCACACGTCCTGCAAGCTGGCTGAACTGTTCATCCGTCGCTTGTGCAACGCGGCACAAATCTTGCCCCGCTTCGGTCGCTGTGTAACCGCGTGCATGTCGTTGAAACAGTTTCACGCCCATTCGTGCCTCAAGCGCATCTACGTGACGGATCACTGTCGCATGGTGCACCCCAAGCACTTCAGCCGCGCCGCTGACAGTTCCCATTTTGGCAACTTGGTAGGCCGTGCGAACTTCATCCCAATTTTCCAAATGCCAATCCTTTGTGCGCAGATTCACGGTGCCTATCCAGCTTCGTCTTTCGTGTTCAAAATTACAATGACGCGCGGGCGAAAATGCCTGCTGGTGTTGACTCTGCACGTGCCTAAGCCTAAACGCACACCCATATCCGGAAGCAAAAACCCTTCCGGTCCTCAATTACATGAGGATCGCCACCAGTCAGCGCGTTGCGCCCACTGGTGCGTTTCTCGTTTGGAACATTCGCTGGGCCTTCCTACATAGGTCTTAACTTGCAGTCGGCTAAAGGATCTTAGGCATGTTTGAAAATCTATCCGAACGTCTATCCGGCGTCTTTGATCGTCTCACTAAAGCGGGTGCGCTGTCCGACGAAGACGTCAAAACAGCCCTGCGCGAAGTACGTGTTGCCTTGCTGGAGGCGGATGTTTCCCTGCCCGTTGCGCGCGAATTCGTAAAAGCGGTGCAGGAAAAGGCGACTGGCCAAGCGGTTACCAAATCGATCACACCCGGCCAGCAAGTCGTTAAGATCGTCCATGACGAGCTGATCCACGTTCTACGCGGTGAGGGTGAGCTGGGTGAGTTGAAGATCGATAACGCCCCTGCCCCGATCTTGATGGTTGGTCTGCAAGGTGGTGGTAAGACGACGACCACGGGTAAGCTCGCCAAGCGTTTGACAGAGCGCAATGGCAAGCGCGTGCTGATGGCCTCGCTCGATATCTATCGCCCTGCGGCGCAACAACAGCTGGCGATTCTTGGTCAGCAAATCGGCGTTGATACGCTGCCCATCGTGGCAGGCGAATCCGCCGTTCAGATCGCCAAGCGTGCTAAACAACAGGCTACGCTCGGCGGCTACGATGTTTACATGCTCGACACTGCTGGTCGTTTGCAGATCGACGAGACCTTGATGAAAGAGGTCGAAGATGTCCGCGATGCGGTGAACCCGCGCGAAACGCTTTTGGTGGTCGACGGTCTGACAGGTCAAGTCGCGGTTGAAGTCGCCGAAGAGTTCGACGGCAAGATCGGTATTTCTGGTGTAGTCCTGACCCGTATGGACGGCGACGGTCGCGGTGGTGCGGCCTTGTCCATGCGCGCGGTCACAGGCAAACCCATTATGTTCGTCGGCATGGGCGAAAAGATGGACGCCCTTGAGACGTTCGAGCCAGAGCGCGTTGCGGGCCGTATCCTTGGCATGGGCGACATTGTTGCGCTGGTCGAGAAAGCGCAAGAAACCATCGAGGCCGAGCAAGCCGAGCGCATGATGAAGCGCTTCCAGAAGGGTCAGTTCAACATGAACGACCTAAAGGCCCAGCTGGAGCAAATGCAGAAAATGGGCGGTATGGAAGGTATCATGGGAATGATGCCGGGCATGGGCAAGATGGCCAAACAGATGGAGGGCGCGGGCATTGATGATCGCATCCTCAAGCAGCAGATCGCCTTGATCCAGTCGATGACCAAGCGCGAGCGCGCGAACCCTGCGTTGCTGCAGGCATCCCGTAAGAAGCGGATCGCCAAGGGGTCAGGCATGGAAGTGTCCGAGCTGAACAAGCTACTGAAGATGCAGCGCCAAATGGGCGACATGATGAAGAAGATGGGCAAGGGTGGCATGCTCAAGCAAGCCATGAAGGGCATGATGGGCGGCAAAGGCGGCGGCGCTGGGATGCCTGCTGGCATGGACCCGTCCAAGATGGACCCAAAGGCGATGGAAGCCGCGGCGAAGGCCATGGGCGGCAAACTGCCCGGTGGGCTTGGTGGTTTGGGCGGCATGGGTGGCGGCATGGGTCTGCCACCCGGTTTGTCTGGTTTCGGGAAGAAGAAATAAGTGAACGCCACGTCCCCCATATCACAAGCGCCGTTGACCAACGCGCCACGTCTGGAAACAGAGCGCTTGATCCTGCGCGGTCCAGAAATGGCTGACGTTGAGGCGTTTATTGCGTTCTCAGCTGATGAGGCGCGTTCGATTGGATTCGGGTATATCCCACAGCGCGACGAAGCGTGGCGTTGGTTTGTGATGAACATTGGTCACTGGCATATCCACGGCTACGGCTACATGACGATTGAGGACAAAATCACAGGTAAGCCTGCTGGCATTTGCGGAATTTGGAACCCTGAGGGCTGGCCAGAGCCAGAACTCGGTTGGGTTGTTTATGAGGGCTTTGAAGGCAAGGGCATCGCATATGAGGCGGCTTTGGCTGCACGCGCGTGGGCCTATTCTGACCTTGGCATGACGACGATGACGTCCAACATCGTCCCATCCAATCTGCGCTCTATCGCGCTTGCAACACGCCTCGGCGCACGTTTCGAGCGTGAGTATGACAATGTGCAGATGGGGTTGGATCACTTGTACCGTCACCCCGATGCAGAGGCGTTGCTATGACGCTTGATGTGACGTTGCGCCACGAACAAGCCCCACAGGGCATCCCATCTGCAATCGCTGCAAACGTGGCGGCGCAGGTTCCGACACTAGTGTCTGATGCACTATTGCTGCGCGCACTGACAGTTGAGGATTTCCCACTCTATGCAGAGATCCTGTGCAGTGAGCGCGGGGCATATATCGGCGGACCCTTTAGCCGCGATGACGCTTGGTATGGTTTCATTCAACTTGCATCCACGTGGATGCTGCACGGTCATGGCGGCTGGGCGATCCAAGATGTGGATAGCGAGGACCTGCTTGGTTTCGTTTTCCTTGGTCTAGAACCGGGCTGTGTGCAGATCGATTTGGGTTTCTTGGTATCTGAGGAAAACGAAGGGTTGGGCATCGCGCATGAGGCCGCCGAAATGGCGCGCACGTTCGCGTTTGAGACGCTCGATCTGGCGGAATTAGCCAGCTACATCCACAAAGACAACGCGCGCTCTATCGCTTTGGCCGAACGCCTTGGGGCCGTGCGCACGGTGCAGGACGGCGATATGCTGACCTACATCCATACAAATGATGAGGCCGCGCAATGACCTCGTTCAGCTTTGAAATTCCAACCGTTGAGACCGAGCGCCTCATTCTGCGTGCTGCGCAGGAAAGCAATCTGGACGTGCTTGCCGACTTCATGCAATCGGAGCGTTCACATTTTGTTGGTGGCCCATTGGATCGTGCCACAAGCTGGAAGCTTATCTCGGGCAATTACGGCCACTGTCTTATGCGTGGTTTTGGCATGTGTTACATCCATCATAAACGCGATGATCGCGTGATCGGTGCGTGTGGCTTTATCTTCCGCCAAGGGTGGGATGAACCCGAGCTTGGATGGCATGTTCATGATGGCTATGAGGGTGCAGGTTACGCCTATGAAGCGGCCAGCGCTGCGCGCGATTACGGCGTTGCGCATTTCGGCCTCGACGGCGTTATCAGCTACATTGATCCAAGCAATACACGTTCCGCACAACTTGCGACCCGTCTTGGCGCTTCATATGAGCGTGATGGTGGAATGCCTGGAACGCCAATGGTTCACATTTACCGCCATCCCAAATCAGGAGACGCAAAATGACTGATGCAGTGAGCAAAGCCGCAGCCGTGCTCAAAGAGCACCGCGAAAGCATTGATCGCCTTGATGCGATCCTCGTCTACACGCTAGGCGAGCGGTTCAAACACACCCAAGCCGTGGGCAAGCTGAAGGCAGAGCACACTTTGCCCGCCAGCGATCTCACCCGCGAAGCCACGCAGATTGCGCGGCTGGAAGACCTTGCAAACAGGGCCGATCTTGATCCTGAATTTGCCAAGAAATTTCTCAATTTCATCATTGAGGAAGTTATCCATCACCACAAACGACACCAATCATAGGGTCAGTGATCTCACTCACCCACTCAGATAAAACACTAGGAGTATTACACCATGGCCATGAAAATTCGTCTCGCCCGCGGCGGCTCAAAAAAGCGTCCTTTTTACCGGATCGTTGCAGCGGATTCCCGTATGCCACGCGATGGTCGTTACATCGAAAAGTTGGGCACATATAACCCACTGCTCGCGAAAGATAACGAAGAGCGCGTGAAGATGAATGTTGAGCGCATTCAGTACTGGTTGGGCGAAGGCGCTCAGACAACGGATCGTGTGTCCCGTATGCTAGAGGCCGCTGGCCTGCTTGAGAAGAAAGACCGTGCAAACCCTAAGAAGGGTACGCCTGGTAAGAAAGCCGTTGCTCGTGCAGAAGAAAAAGCTGCAAAAGCAACAGCTGCGGCTGAAGCGGCGGCAGCACCAGCAGAAGCACCTGCTGAAGAAGCAGCAGCAGAAGAGTAAACCGCTCTTTGAGGTAAAAACGAAGGGCGGCGCATATCCTGCGCCGTCTTTTGCATTTGTAGAGAAGGTTTTGAGATGTTCCGTTTGATCCGTTTACCGATTATATTCGGCGTAGCCTTCGTGCTTGGCGTCTTTTCCGAGCGCAACGCAGCCCTCGAAAAATGCGATGACGCGGGTGGCACAATGACAAGCGGCATCTGCCGAGGAGTATCGAAATGAGTGATGATCTGATTTGCGTCGGCTCAATCGGCGGTTCTTTCGGGGTGCGCGGCGATGTTCGTTTGAAAAGCTTTTGCGCTGAACCTTCTGACATTGCCGATTACAGCCCATTGGTGACTGAGGATGGGCGCAGCTACGGCGTGACGCTAATTGGGCCCGTAAAGAACGGGTATTCCGTGCGCCTGTCAGGGGTATCCACCAAAGAACAGGCCGACGCGCTGAGCGGTGAAAAACTATTCGCGCGGCGTGCGCAATTGCCTGCCCTTCCTGACGACGAATATTACCACACGGATCTTGAGGGATTAGAGGTCGTCGATACGGGCGGTGTCACCCTTGGCCATGTGAAGAACGTCCAGAACCATGGTGCTGGTGATCTGCTTGAGGTGCAGGGCCCGAACCTGAAAACCGCTGTCTTGCTGCCTTTCACTTTAGAAGCGGTTCCCACGATTGATCTGAAAGCGCGACGCCTGATCACGGACCCGCCAGTTGGATTGTTTGAGTGATATGAGCAAATCACACGTCATCACAGATCGCACCATCACGTCTAAGGATATCGCTAAATTCGCAGCGATGGGCGAGCCTGTCCATTTGCAGTCTTGCCAGCTTGAGGGGGTCGATTTTCAAGAATGTGAGCTTAGGGAATGGACCTTCAAGAAGTGCGATCTGCGCGGTGCGCGGCTGGATACTTGCATTCTGGATGAAACGGATTTCATCGAATGTCGTGCGACGGAAGCAACATTTCGATCTATCCGCCTTACGCAAGTTCAATTCAAAGGCAGCGATCTTAGCAATTCGCATTTTGCCTTCAGCAAATTGGACGATGTCAGTTTCAGCGGGTGCAAAATGATCGGTGCGAATATGACTGATATGGCGATTGCCAACCTGAGCTTTTCCGAATGCAATCTCAGCCTTGCGCAATTGCGCGGGTTAGACATGCGTGACACAACCCTAAAGGCGGTCAACTTTGACCAAGCAGATCTGTCCAACGCTACGTTTCAAGACGCCTATCTGGAAGAGTGTTCTTTGCGCGATTGCATCGTCACAGACGCCAATTTCCAAGGTGCTGACCTACGATCCAGCGATTTGGGTGGCCTACAAATGAGCGACGCACGCCGCTTCAAAGGGGCGATCATTTCCAAGCGCCAAGCCGCTGATTTGCTCGGCCAGCTTGGGTTGAAAGTGGTTTGATATGACCGAAAAACTCCGTTCCCATGGTCGCAAGGCGATCCGCCAGACGTTCACGCCGCGCGAGTTGATGACACCCACGCCAGAACTGGCGGGTGTTTGGCGGGCCCAGATTTTGACGTTGTTTCCTGATGCCTTTCCCGGTGTTTTGGGGGCGTCGCTGACCGGTAAAGCCCTACAAGAGGGGCTTTGGCAGATGGACACGATTGATCTGCGCCCGTTCGGTGAAACCAAGCATCGTAATGTGGATGACACCCCTGCGGGTGGTGGTGCGGGGATGGTTTTACGGGCGGATGTACTGGGCAAAGCGCTGGACACGGCCGCTGAAAGTGCGCGTGGAAATTGGCCCGTTGTCTATCTGTCCCCACGCGGCAAACCCATGGATCAAGCGATGGCGCGCAGGTTTTCGCAGTGCGATGGGATCACGCTGTTATGCGGGCGTTTTGAAGGCGTCGATGAACGTGTGATCGAAGAATACAACATTGAGGAAGTCAGCTTAGGTGACTTTATCCTCACAGGCGGCGAGATTGCAGCGCAGGCCTTGATTGATGCAACTGTGCGGCTTATACCGCGCGTGCTTGGCAACTACGAATCTACCGAGGACGAATCGTTCTCGAATGGGTTACTAGAACATCCACAGTATACGAAACCAGCGACCTGGAAGGGCCGTGTGATACCAGAAGTGCTTCTGTCTGGACATCACGCGAAGATCTCGACTTGGCGGCAGGCCATGGCCGAAAGGCTAACAAAGACAAGACGACCTGATCTCTGGCGGGCTTGGTGTGCAGTGCACAACAGGGACCCGAATGAAGACCGAGAGCTCTGAGGACGCATAAACCTTCGCGGATATAACCGTGAGCTTACATAGGAGATGAGACATGAATCTTATCGCACAACTGGAGGCCGAACAGGTCGCCGCACTCGGGAAAACGCTTCCCGACTTCAAAGCCGGAGACACAATTCGTGTTGGCTATAAAGTAACCGAGGGCACGCGCTCTCGTGTACAGAACTATGAAGGCGTGTGCATCGCGCGCAAGAACGGCAAAGGCGTTGCCGGTTCCTTTACAGTTCGCAAAATTTCCTTTGGTGAAGGCGTGGAACGTGTGTTCCCACTGCATTCAACAAACGTAGACAGCATCACAGTAGTCCGCCGTGGCCGCGTTCGTCGCGCCAAGCTGTACTATCTGCGCTCACGTCGCGGTAAGTCCGCACGTATCGCTGAAGATACAACTTATAAGCCACTTAAGGGCTAAGGAGCGCACCGATGAAAAACGATATTCACCCAGATTACCACATCATCAACGTGAAGATGACGGACGGTACGATCCACCAGATGAAATCCACATATGGTAAAGTGGGCGACCAGCTCGCACTCGACATCGACCCGTCTGCGCACCCAGCATGGACTGGTGGCGGTACACGCTTGATGGATGCCGGCGGACGTGTTTCCAAGTTTAAGAAGAAATACGAAGGTCTTGGCTTCTAAGCTTAGTTACCTTTCGAATTTGCAGAAACGCCGTTCCTTTTGGGGCGGCGTTTTTCGTTGGGCTAACCCACTCGCACTTCAGACAGGTTTGGGTCCCAAAGATGTGAACAACTCCCCCTCGCAATACCAACCCGTGATCAGGAAACCGTGTTCTGTCACTTCTGGAAATTCATCAACCCAGTCGCGAAACCGGTCATTTGTCACCACAGACGCACGAAAATGTCGGGCAGCTGTCAGGATATACTGATCTGCAATCGTTCCTTTGGGGACCACCATGATGCGATCTTCTGGAAGACCAAGCAGGCGGCTGAACGTATCATCGTGGAGGTATTTTTCGTGCAGCCTGTGGCCAGCGCTCGCGTCAAACATGACACCCGCAGTATACCCATGTTGTTGAAGCCGCACGAGGACGTCGCGTACAGGCTGGATGTCAGGTTCGTTGTTGATCCAATGCATCACGTTTGAGCCATCCACGACAACCCAATTTTTGGCGTTGATTTCATCTTCGCTCGGCCTCTTTGCAAAGCGTATATCTGGCGCCTGTCTTTTTCTGCCGACACGCGCAGGTTTTTTTCTGACGGGCGTAGATTTTGGATTTTGGCGGACCCTCGCTTGCCAGATCAACCATGCGCTTGCGCAAGCTGCAGGCCCCCCAACAAGAAGAACATCAGACCATTCAGGGACTAGATAACCAAACGCACAAACAAGCGCCGAAAGAACAAACAAAATCAAAGATATTTTCATACACGCATAGGCAGTCACACATCGAATCGACGTCAATCTATGGACAAGCCAAAATAATCGGCGCAGGACTAGGTATTCAAATCCATGATGCTTTGACGTGAAACGAGAGCAGCTAAATGCAACACCGCCCCCTCTGGCTGACCCTTGCGCCGTTCATATTCTTGATCCTCTGGTCCGTAGGGTATTCTGTCGCCAAGATCGGCCTACAGTTCACCGATCCCATGACACTGCTGGCACTGCGTTTTGGATCCGTGATTTTAATTATGGGCGTCCTTTTTGTCGTCATACGTCCGCCTTTGCCGAAAACCCGCGCAGATTGGCTACACTTGGCGTTCGTCGGCTTTCTGCTACAGGCGGTCTATTTCGGAATGAACTATTATGCGTTCAATTCAGGCGTTGGCGCGGGAACACTTGCGTTGGTCATGTCGTTTCAACCCATTCTCGTGGCGCTGATCGCGCCGCTTTGGACAAAAGAAATCATCAGTCGCAAAAGCTGGATCGGACTAGCATTAGGACTTGCGGGAACTTTACTTGTCATCGCATCGCGCACAGAGATCGAACCGCCTACATTGCTTGGCATGACCTTTTGCTCGATCGCACTCCTTGGCATCACCAGCGGGTCGCTTTGGGAAAAGCGTTTTGGGCTAAACCACCATCCTGTGACTGCAAACTTAGTCGGCTACACAGCCGGTTTTATTGGCATCTTGCCAGCCTTGGCCTTGCAGGACAGTTTTGAAATCGAATGGACGGGCACGTTCATTGCGGCACTGGCCTATCTGGTCGTCGGCAATTCAGTAATCGCAGTGGGTTTGCTGTTGGCGATGATCCGCGTGGGCGATGTTAGCCGCGTCTCTGCGCTGTTCTTTTTGGTGCCGCCCTTGGCTGCGCTGACGGCTTGGGTGTTGCTGGGTGAAATTATGCCGCCCCTTGCTTGGGTCGGCTTGGCGTTTGCATCGCTTGGCGTCTACCTTGCCACACGAAAACCCCGCGATGTTTGAGCGCTACGCGAT
>NZ_JABBAM010000012.1:0-5858 GCF_018607965.1 Planktotalea sp. | reverse complement strand
GCTTGGCGTCTACCTTGCCACACGAAAACCCCGCGATGTTTGAGCGCTACGCGATTTATTGTACGTTCGACGGTAATCTCGGCGCGAAAGGTGCTGCTTGGTTAGGTTGGGATGTTGGCAATGGCATCAACGTCAACCAGCCCCAAATCAGTAATCTTGATTTAGGACAGGTCACACGAAAGCCGCGAAAGTACGGGTTTCACGCGACGATAAAAGCCCCGTTTCGCTTGGTTGAAAGAACAACTGAGCAGCAGCTCAAATCGGCTTTTTCCGAATTATGCGCTACCCTGCAACCTGCCCCAAGTGACGGGCTACAGATTGCTCAAATCGGGCGGTTTCTGGCGTTGATCCTTATCGGCGATGATACTTCTGTGAAAGATCTCGCACAGCAGGTCGTTGAAGCGTTGGATCCGTTTCGCGCACCGCTCACGGACGCAGACATCGCACGGCGCGCGCCGTCACGCTTGTCCGATCAGCAACGCTATAATTTGAACAAATGGGGCTATCCGCACGTCATGTCAGATTATCGGTTTCATGTCACTTTGACCGGATCCCTAAAAGCGGATGAGCTCTATAGCGCCAAAAAAGCGGCGCAGGCTTACTTTTCAGAAGTACTAACAAAACCGTTTACGATCGCTTACCTCACGCTTGCGGGCGAGCGCAGCGACGGCATGTTCTGTGAAATCATGCGACTGCCCCTTCCGTTTGCCCAGCGCATGCTCTAATTCCTTAATGAATACGGGTTCTGGGGAACAATCGCATGGCACATATAATTGTAGTAGGAAATGAAAAAGGCGGTGCTGGAAAGTCGACCGTGTCGATGCATGTAGCCACAGCCCTATCCCGAATGAACCACAAAGTAGACGTTCTGGATTTGGACCTGCGTCAAAAAACATTCGGGCGCTACGTTGCGAATCGTCAATCATTCCTAAAAGAAATCGGTGTTGATCTGCCTTGCCCTGATTACCGGGAATTGCCCGAGATTGATCAAGGTAATCTGCGCCCCGGCGAGAACGTGTATGATCATCGCCTGTCCGCCGCCGTCGCGACGCTGGAATCTGATTGTGATTTCATTGTGATAGATTGCCCCGGTTCGCATACGCGCCTAAGCCAAGTCGCACATTCGCTGGCAGACACTTTGGTGACGCCCTTGAACGACAGCTTCATCGATTTTGATCTGCTTGCCCATATCGATACGGACGGCGTTAAGATTGAGGGACCTTCGGTGTATTCAGAGATGGTATGGAACGCGCGCCAACTGCGCGCGCAAGCCAAACTGCCCCCGATTGACTGGATCGTTTTGCGCAATCGTATGGGCGCGCAGAACATGGTGAACAAACAAAAAATGCAAGCCGCGATTGAGCAGCTTGCCAAACGGATTGGGTTTCGCGTAGCGCCCGGCTTTAACGAACGCGTAATTTTCCGCGAACTTTTCCCGCGTGGTCTAACCCTATTGGATCTAAAGGATGTTGGGGTGAAACAGATGAACATTTCCAACGTCGCCGCACGTCAGGAATTGCGCGATTTGATGAAGTCGCTGAACCTACCCGGTGTCACGGTCGATTTCTAAGGGTGGGTGCGTGATATCACACACCTTACAAGCTGAGGCGCACCAATAGCTTAGTCAGCACATCGCGTTCTTCAGGTGTCATTTGATCTGACATCGCCTGATCATAGCGTCGCGCTTCTTCGCGCAGTTCGTTGTACACGCTGTGGCCGAGCGTGGTCAGTTCTAACGCCTCAACACGTCGATCCCGTTCTAAGCGTGTGCGTTTTAGGTAGCGCCGTCCTTCCAGTGCCGCCACCGCACGGCTAATCTTTGTCTTATGGGATCGCGCGCGTTCGCCGATCTCTTTCGCAGTCAGCGTTCCGTAAATACCAAGGTGAAACAGCACGCGCCATTCCGTTCGCAACATCCCATACCGGTCCTTGTAAATCTGCGTGAACGCAAGGCTCGACGCTTCTGCCGCTTGGTTCAGCAGATAGGGTAGGAAAAGTTGTAGATCAAAGTCGTCTTTTTCACTCATCGCATGGTTTTGACGGTTGTTAGTTACAAAATCAACTAATATTCCCAGCAACAAGCATACCAAACGGGAGCCTGCCATGAACGACCAATTCAAACCGTCCTCATTGACCCATGCCGCAACGCCCATGGGCACGACCACGGGATACATGCCGGGCTTTGGCAATGACTTCGAAACCGAAGCGCTGCCCGGTGCATTGCCCCAAGGCATGAACAGCCCACAGAAATGTAACTACGGCCTTTACGGCGAGCAACTGTCGGGCACTGCGTTTACAGCGCCCAGCCATCAGAACGAACGCACGTGGTGTTATCGCATTCGTCCCTCGGTCAAGCACACGGGGCGTTTTGCAAAGATAGACATGCCCTACTGGAAATCCGCGCCCTATGTAGACCCTGATGTGATCAGCCTTGGTCAATATCGCTGGGATCCTGTTCCCCATTCTGATCAATCGCTCACGTGGCTGACAGGTATGCGCACGATGACCACGGCGGGTGATGTGAATACGCAGGTCGGCATGGCGAGCCACATTTATTTAGTCACCGAGAGCATGGTCGATAGCTATTTCTATTCCGCTGATTCAGAGCTGTTGATCGTGCCACAAGAAGGCCATCTACGGTTCTGCACTGAACTGGGTGTGATTGATGTCGCCCCCCAAGAGATCGCAATTATTCCACGTGGTTTGCTTTATCGTGTCGAGGTTCTGGACGGTCCCGCACGTGGATTTGTGTGTGAGAACTACGGTCAGAAATTCGAACTTCCAGCACGTGGTCCGATTGGTGCGAACTGCATGGCTAACAGCCGTGATTTCAAAACACCCGTCGCGGCGTATGAGGACCGCGATACACCCTCGACCGTGACGATCAAATGGTGTGGGCAGTTCCATGAAACCAAGATCGGCCATTCGCCTTTGGACGTTGTCGCGTGGCATGGTAACTACGCACCTGTTAAATACGATCTCAGCACCTATTGCCCCGTTGGCGCAGTTCTGTTTGACCACCCTGATCCCTCAATCTTTACAGTTCTGACGGCGCCCTCTGGCCAAGATGGCACCGCCAACATTGATTTTGTTTTGTTCCGCGAACGCTGGATGGTAGCTGAGGACACGTTTCGCCCCCCTTGGTATCACAAGAACATTATGTCCGAATTGATGGGTAACATTTACGGGCAATATGATGCGAAATCAAAGGGGTTCATCCCCGGCGGGATGAGCCTGCACAACATGATGCTGCCCCATGGGCCGGACAAGACTGCCTTTGAAGGGGCGTCTAACGCGGACCTAAAGGCACAGAAGCTGGACAACACGATGTCGTTTATGTTCGAGACACGCTTTCCCCAGCATCTGACTGCTTTCGCTGCGAATGAAGCACCGCTACAGGACGACTACATCGATTGCTGGAATGATATCGAAAAGAAATTCGACGGCACGCCCGGTAAAAAGTAAACCAACACTAACTTAAGGTGTGTGGTTCCACGCACCCCGCTAAAAGGACGACACATGACGCTGCTCACCTCTTGGGTCACTTCGGCCAACTCTGCCGAAACCGACTTTCCGCTTAACAACCTTCCTTACGGTGTCTTTTCCACCGACGCACTTGACCCACGCTGTGGTGTCGCGATTGGGGACATGATCCTTGATTGCCGCGCTGCCGAGGAAGCGGGTTTGATCGACATCACCGATGAACCCCTCTTTGACGTGCCGTTCTGGAACGAAGTGATGGAGGACGGCCGCGCCACATGGGATACATTGCGTGCGCGTTTGACAGAAATCCTGACCGAGGGCTTTTCAGGCGAAGCGCTCGTAACTGACCTGCTGGTTCCACGCGCAGATGTCGAAATGCACATGCCGTTCCTTGTTGCAGAATACACCGACTTTTATGCAGGTCGTCAGCACGCGCAAAACATGGGCGCAATCCTACGTGGATCCCCCAGTTTGCCCGCGAACTGGCTGCATATCCCAATTGGCTATAACGGGCGTGCGTCCTCTGTGGTCGTATCTGGTACAGATATTCACCGCCCCAACGGCCAGACCAAAGCGCCAGATGCAAAGACGCCCAGCTTTGGACCGTCCAGGCGTTTGGACATCGAATTGGAACTTGGCGCAATTGTCGGCAAAGGAAACGAGTTGGGTCAGCCCATCACGGTTGATGACGCGGAGACAATGATCTTTGGCTATGTCCTTCTGAACGACTGGTCTGCGCGCGATATCCAAGGCTGGGAATACCAACCCCTTGGTCCGTTTCAGGGCAAAGCGTTCGGCACGTCTATCAGCCCTTGGATCGTGACTGCTGCGGCGCTGGAAGAGTTCCGCGCGCCGACGCCTGCGCGTGATTTCACGCTGCTGCCTTACTTGGATGGATCCAAGGATGGGCTTTATAACATTGAACTTGAAGTGTTGATGCAGCCTGAGGGCGCGGCCAAAGCCAGTTCGATCGCAAAGACCAACTACAATCGCATGTACTATTCTGCCGCTGAACAACTGGCGCATCACGCCAGCAGTGGGTGCGCCATGACAGCGGGCGACTTGCTGGGCTCTGGCACAATCTCTGGTGCGGACCATTCTGAATATGGCTCACTTATGGAGCTAAGCTGGGCTGGCAAAGAACCCTTCACTCTGGAAACTGGCGAGGTCCGCGGGTTCCTAGAGGACGGCGATACAGTGACACTGCGCGGGGCTGCGCGCGGTGACGGATTTAAAATCGGATTTGGCGATTGCGTCGGGAAAATCCTTCCCGCCGTGACTTGGCTTGCAAAATAAGGAACGACCCCAATGGCAAAAGCATTCGCATCACAAGGCGACATGACCGAAAAGAAAATCACGTTCGACGAAGTAGGCCGCGACGTTTGGGCCTTCACGGCCGAGGGCGATCCCAACTCTGGCGTTATTATTGGCGATGAGTCCGTGATGATCATTGAAGCGCAAGCAACACCGCGCCTTGCCAACAAGGTAATCGAAAAGGTTCGCGAAGTCACGGACAAGCCGATCAGCCACGTTGTCCTGACGCACTACCACGCGGTTCGCGTTCTGGGTGCATCCGCGTATGGTGCCGAGCAAATCATCATGGGCGACATTGCCCGCGCGATGGTTGTGGAACGGGGCCAAGAAGATTGGGACAGTGAATTTCAACGCTTCCCGCGTCTGTTTGAAGGCCATGAAAGCATTCCGGGCCTGACCTACCCCACAACGACGTTCAACGATGATATGACGGTCTACCTTGGCAATCGCCGCATTGATCTGATGCATCTTGGTCGTGCGCACACAGCGGGTGATATCGTGATCCATGTTCCAGATGAGAACGTGATGTTCACTGGCGATATCGTTGAAGATCATTCTGCGTGTTATTGTGGTGATGGCCACTTTAGCGATTGGGGCGAAACGCTGGACAACATCGCATCGTTCGATGTGGACGCAATTGCGCCCGGTCGTGGGGGCGCATTGATTGGCAAAGATGCCGTGTACCGCGCGATTGAGAGCACACGTGACTTTGTCGAAAGCACGTATCTGCCTGCAACCAAAGTTGCGGCACGTGGTGGCAGCCTGAAGGAAGCATGGGACGCTGTGCGCGCCTCTTGTGACCCCAAATTCGCCGATTACGCGATATACGAGCATTGTCTGCCCTTCAACGTCGCACGCGCCTATGACGAAGCCCGTGGCATCGACACGCCCCGCATTTGGACCGCGCAGCGCGATCTGGATATGTGGGCTGCCCTGCAAGGGTGAGCACAGACGTTCTGATCTTGATAATTTCTCAGGCGGTGGCATTCATCGTCTGGGCCTATCTGATGTTTAGGACGCTTTTTATGCTCACACGCCGTGCGCAGAACGATTCGAAAACG
>NZ_JABBAM010000006.1 GCF_018607965.1 Planktotalea sp. | reverse complement strand
ATATCGTGACGCCCTTCCCGTTCTAACATCAGGTGGCTCACGTTGCCTTGCTCATCCAACTCAACCGCTTGAACGTCGTCTTGTATGTGTTCGACACCACGCTTGGTGCATATC
Source organism: Planktotalea sp. (assembly GCF_018607965.1). Taxonomy (GTDB): domain Bacteria; phylum Pseudomonadota; class Alphaproteobacteria; order Rhodobacterales; family Rhodobacteraceae; genus Planktotalea. The sequence goes on along the minus strand of NZ_JABBAM010000006.1, from coordinate 4,471 downwards.
TTGGTAAGCATCCCCGCAAATTTTACAGCGTCCAGATGATACGCGTACCCAAATCGTTGCTCGAATTCGGGCTGGCCCAACAGCCGTGCACCCTTGCACATTCGGCCTAGATCATCATGCGGAGAGATGGATTGGGTGTAGTCGCGATCTCCATTGCCGAAGCGTAAGAAATATTCAGTGGGGTCCAAGCCTTCTAACAATACACCGTGGGCAAAAGGATTTACATAATCGATTGAATTGCATTTTGTGTCATTGTTCCAGTTGCAAAACTTCACACCCAATTTGAACGACGCATTGGTCTCGCGGAAAAAACTTCGCTAGGAAATGTCAGCTTGTCGAATGGTGGCCGGCATACGCAGTACAGATGCTTCACCGACGCCGACAGTCGCGATATCAGGGCTCTCAATCAGGCAGATGCGCGGGCGATCTTTAGACCCTGACGTACGAGACAGCACCGAGTCCAGTACGAGCGCAGTCATCCAACCTGCCGTTCCACCACCCACGATGGTGATCTTGCACAAATGATTATCCATGTATCCCAATCCCACTTTTTGGGAAATGATAACAAATTTAATGCACCTTACTAGACCTTCTGAATCAACCGTCGCGCTTGCAGATGTCGCTCAATATTGTCAGCCGCGCCCTCACTCAATCGTAGCTGCGTTGATCCTCGATCACCAAGCCATCACGCGGTAAAGCACCAAGCGCCACCAGTTCCACTTTGCCCTTCATTTTGAGCGTGGATTGCACCGCAGCGTCAAACCCGATTGTATCACCAGACGCGGTTTCGATCTGCACGGTCAGCATATCTTTTTCATCCGCACGTGAAGCAATAACACGCGCCCGTGCGATATCTGCGTGACTGGCAACAAGATCAGCAACCTGTTCAGGACGTACAAACATGCCTTTGATCTTAGTTGTTTGATCCGCGCGACCCATCCAGCCTTTGATACGTGTGTTTGTGCGCCCGCAAGGCGAAACGCCTGCCATCATAGCACTTAGATCACCTGTTGCGAAACGGATCAGCGGATAGTCAGAATTAAGCGATGTGACGATCACCTCGCCCACTTCGCCCGGCTCTACAGGAATGCCTGTGCCCGGAATGACGATTTCAACGATAACACCTTCATCGATGATCATGCCCTCTTGGGCTTGGGATTCATAAGCGACATTTCCAAGATCAGCTGTCGCATAGTTTTGCAGGCACAGGATGCCACGATCTGCGTATTCTTGGCGCAAGGAAGGAAACAATGCGCCGCCACCGACGGCCGCCTTGGTAATTCCAAGCGAAATACCCAGTTCGTCGGCCTTATCAAGGATCACTTTCAAATAGTCCGGTGTGCCCGCATAGGCAGTTGATCCAACGTCCTTCGCAGCACGCACTTGCAGATCGGTTTGACCCGTGCCCGCAGGAAGAACAGTCGCACCAACGGCACGCGCACCGCTCTCGAAGATCGAACCAGCAGGCGTCAGGTGATAGCCGAAGCAGTTCTGAACGATGTCACCTTTACCAATGCCAACGGCATGCAGAAAGCGCCCAATGCGCCACCAATCATGGCTAATGCCGCCGGGTTCATAAATCGGACCGGGGGATTGGAAGATATGCGCAACGTTGGAAACGTTGATGCCACCAAAGGGTGCCTTTTCGGACTGCCATTTCACCAGCTCAGACTTGCGCAAAACTGGCAGCTTGGGCAGGTCCGCAATCGACTGCACGCCGATTGCATCAAGGCAGTTGCCGTCGGCGCTGGTTGCCGTCGCTAATTGCTTCAAAAGCGCTGCACTTTGCTGTGCTTGGCGTTCATCTGCAGAGCGCGTCTCTAACGTGTCGAAATGGGTTGTCATAGGTCAGCTCGCAAATGAAAAGGGTAGAAAAGGCGGCTCAACTGAGCCAACGCTTGCGACGGCGATACGAACGCACATCGCGGAAGGATTTACGGCCCTCGTCGGACATGCCCAGATAGAATTCCTTCACATCGGGGTTCTCACGCAATTCAGCAGCGGGGCCGTCCATCACGACACGTCCACTTTCCAAAATATAACCGTAGTGCGCATAGCGTAGCGCCACATTGGTGTTCTGTTCGGCCAGAAGGAAGGTCACGCCTTCTTCTTCATTAACCTTTTTCACGATCTCGAAAATCTGTTCTACAAGTTGCGGCGCAAGACCCATGGACGGTTCATCCAAAAGAATCGTTTCAGGACGCGACATCAATGCGCGACCCATAGCCACCATTTGCTGCTCCCCTCCTGATGTGTAACCAGCAAGCGATTTGCGGCGCTCTTTGATACGTGGGAAATAGTCATAGACCATCTCAAGATCAGCAGCGATCGCCGCTTTACCGTCCTTGCGCGTGTATGCGCCGGTCAGCAGGTTTTCCTCAACAGTGAGGTGTTCGAAACAGTGACGGCCTTCCATCACCTGAATAACGCCCGAGCGCACCAGATCAGCAGGATCACGACCTGCGAGGTCTTCGCCGCGATAGCTGACAGAGCCCTTGGTGATGTCACCGCGCTCAGACGCCAATAAGCCTGAGATCGCTTTTAGCGTTGTTGTTTTACCAGCGCCGTTGCCACCAAGAAGTGCAACAATTCCGCCCTTAGGCACGTGTAGACTGACGCCCTTCAACACAAGGATCACGTGGTTATAGATCACTTCAATGTTGTTAACTTCGAGAAGTTTTTCAGTCGTCGGAGCAGCATCTAGCATAGCACACGCCCTATAATGAATGGGGTTGAGGTGGTCCGGCCAACAGAGGCCAGCCGAACCAAGAAGAGGCTAATTAGCAGCCCGCTTCGATTTTGTTTTCCGCAGCATACGCCATGGAATCCGCATCGATCAGCGGCTGGATCACGTCCATGTCGGAAGGAGAGAAGTCAGAAATCATCTTCCACTCTTTCGCGCCAGCGTCCCACTGGGTCATGCCTACAAGACCAGGACCACCGTGGTTTTCACAGGATACTTTGAAAGATGGACCGAAGGCTGGAAGGCCAAGTGCCGCCATCTTCTCTTCCGTGATTTCCAAAGCTTCCATGCCATCGCGCATTTGTGCTGCGTTGATGTCTGCAACACCGTGGATCGCCTGAGCTGTCTTTACCGCTTCAGCCGCTAGCATCGCCGCATATAGACCACGGTTATAGAGAACTGTACCGATTTGGTCGCCAGCGCCTGCTGCGTTACCCGTATCAAGGACATGCGTTTTGATGTCGTCGAATACTGGGAAGTCGCTGCCAACACCGTGGAACGTCAATGCCTTGTAGCCGTTGGCTTTGTCACCAGCTGGGAGAACGTCGTTCTCTGAACCAGACCACCAGATACCGATGAAGTTCTCCATGTTGAAACGGATGTTTGCTGCTTCTTGAACCGCAACTTGGTTCATAACGCCCCAGCCATACATGATGACATAGTCAGGCTTTTCACGACGGATTTGCAGCCACTGTGATTTCTGCTCCTGACCAGGGTGGTCAACAGGGATCAAAGTCAGGTCATAACCGTGCTTTGCAGACAGCTCTTCCAGCGTGCGGATAGGCTCTTTGCCGTATGCGGAGTTGTGATAAACCAACGCCACTTTTTTACCGGAAATGTCGCCTTGGCTCATCAGGTAGTTGATCGCGCCAGATGCACCGTTCCAGTAGTTTGCTGGGTAGTTAAAGACGTTGCTAAACACCTTGCCGTTTGCAGCAGAAGTACGACCGTAACCCATAGAGTGGATCGCAATGCCGTCAGCCGTTGCTTTGGGGATCAACTGGTATGTGATACCTGTGGAGAGCGGTTGATAAACCAACGCGCCTTCGCCCTTAGTGGATTCGTAGCACTCAACGCCTTTTTCAGTGTTGTAGCCTGTCTCGCACTCAAGAACGCGTGCTTCAACGCCACCAATGCCGCCATCGCGTGCATTCAGCATTGTGAAATAGTCCGCATAACCATCTGCAAACGGAATACCGCCCGCAGCGTAAGGGCCTGTACGATATGACAGTGATGGGAACACGAGGTCCGCCATAACTGGGCTTGCAATCATCAACGCACTTAGCGCCATTGCTGGTAGTTTCATCTTCATCGGGTATTTCCTCCCATGGTTATTCCGATGTGTGGGGCATTCGCCCCTTATAGTCGTCTGTGTAGAACTTTGGCCCAGCGCTTAGTGCGGGAAGGGCCAAAGGCGTAATTTCTCTTTCGCGACGCGCCACAGTTGGGCGATGCCATGTGGTTCTGCGATCAGAAAGATAATGATCAATGCGCCCACGATCACCAAATTGAAATGTGCAACGATATCTGTTGGCCAGCCCAGCATATCCACGCCAATCAGCTTAAGCAGAACAGGCAAGAGCACAAGGAAAGCTGCACCCGCAAAAGATCCAAAGATAGACCCAAGTCCGCCGATGATGATCATAAACAGCACAAGGAATGATTTTTGGATACCAAAGACTTCGCCAACCTCAACAGCGCCAAGATACACCGCAAAGAACAGCGCGC
>NZ_JABBAM010000076.1:2998-4697 GCF_018607965.1 Planktotalea sp. | reverse complement strand
AAACCAAGAGGCCATTGCTGCGCTGACTGCACCCTTGGATATGCATCGCACAGTTCCGGTGGACAGCCGCGCTTTCAAATTTGACATCGTGCTGCGCGGACAGCGACAGACCTATTTCGAAAACCGACCAGAGGGGCTTTGATCATGGTACAGAAACTGGATTACCTGCGCGAAAGCCCCAGCCAAACAGCTGGTCCCTACGTTCACATTGGCTGCACGCCGAATTTCACAGGCATCGACATTTATGGCGGTGATCTGGGGACGTCGTTGAAAACCGGCCCTGTGCAAGGCCAAGAGATCACCATCAAAGGGACAGTTTATGACGGTACAGGCACGCCCTTGCGCGATGCCATGATCGAAATCTGGCAACCTGATAGTGCTGGCTTGTTTCGTTCTGCGAATGAAACGCGCGGCACGTCCGATCCAAACTTCACAGGTTGGGGCCGCTCCACCGGTGATATGAACACAGGCGAATTCACGTTTGAAACCGTCAAACCTGGTGCCGTGCCCTTTATCGATGGTCGCCCCCAAGCCCCCCACATCACGGCATGGATTGTCGCACGTGGCATCAATATCGGCTTGCACACGCGCATCTATTTTGAGGATGAAACCGATGCAAACGCAGCAGATCCGATCCTGACCCGCATAGAACATCAAAACCGTATCCCAACCCTTCTGGCCAAGCCCGAAGCGGACGGCGTCTATCGCTTTGACATTTGGCTGCAAGGCCCCACCGAAACCATTTTCTTTGATATATGAGACCTGGCATGAGCAAACCTTGTATAATTTGCGTCGCAATCACTGGATCTGTGCCAACAAAGGCGGCCAACCCTACAGTTCCGATCAGCGTTTCCGAGCAAATTGAAAGCACACACGCGGCATTCGAGGCGGGTGCCAGCATTTGTCACGCGCATGTTCGCAATGACGACGAAACACCCAGCTCTGATCCAGAAAAATTCGCACGCCTGAAAGAAGGCGTTGAAGCACATTGCCCGGGGATGATCGTTCAGCTCTCGACCGGGGGGCGCTCCGGTGCTGGTAAAGAGCGCGGTGGCATGTTGTCGTTGCGCCCCGACATGGCGTCTTTGTCGGTTGGATCCAACAATTTCCCGACACGCGTTTACGAAAACCCGCCTGCATTGGTCGATTGGCTTGCGTCTGAAATGATCGAAAATGATGTGAAACCCGAAATTGAGGCCTTTGACCTAAGCCATATTTTCCACGCCGCTTTGATGCATGAACGCGGTCAGATCAAAGAGACGCCCTACGTGCAATTCGTCATGGGTGTGAAAAATGCAATGCCCGTGGATCGCCAGGTGTTCGATTTTTATCGCGCGACTGTGGCACGCTTGTTCGGCGAAGAGGCCGCATGGTGCGCTGCTGGCATTGGCCAAAATCAAATCGTTCTAAATGAATGGGCAATTGGTGCTGGCGGTCACGTACGCACTGGCCTTGAGGACAATGTCCGTTGGGATCGCAACACACTTGCGCCCTCAAATGCTGCTTTGGTACAGCGTGCGGTCGATATTTGCGCCACTCATGAACGTCCTGTCGCAACTCCTGCGCAGGCTCGCTTGATCTTGGGATTACGGGCATAAACTAGGGTCAGGACTCATAACCAGAAGATCACCGCCCGGCAGTGTATTGCGCCGCAATGTCACGAAAGAGGCGGTTATGTCGTTTGTAGCGGCCTTTGTCG
>NZ_JABBAM010000076.1:1320-2898 GCF_018607965.1 Planktotalea sp. | reverse complement strand
TCCAGCGATTATACAGTGTCTTCGACGGCCCACACGCGGCAGGTGCATCACCCAACCTTAACCCATTGCGATTGATGGAAATAATGCAACTCAAGACACGCCTGTCATCCACGCGAGCACGACCTTGGCTCTTTGGAAAGCAAGGCAGAAGACGCTCCATTTACACCTACGTAGGCCAGTATAAGTTGCTCATGACGTCCGCCCTAGATTGGGGATCGTGAAGCATGACAGCGCGATAACCTCAATTAAATAATGGGCCCTGAGCCTAAGAGGCAACTTTCATATTAGTAGAGGTATTCGTTTTCTGCCAACTTGGGCAGTCGCCCAACATGCATAAACTTTTGCAACAGACACCAATATGAGCGACCACGCAAGTTGGCAGAAAAGTCAACACAGCAGACCTATGAAACCTTTTACAGTTGGGCGGTGCCTCATGCTTAAGCAGCTATTTTCCAAATATCGCCTTAACCAACTTCCCGTAGGACCGTCGTCCCAACGCGCCCACCTGACTTCAAATCCGCATACCCTTGGCGCAATAACTCGGCCAGAGCAGAGTCCACGGGCGACTGCGCTTGCTGCGCGCCATACATGTTGATCAATGAAACAGGCAATTTGGGCAAGGCCCCACCATGCTGAATCGGCACCATATGAGGGGGTTCGGTGCCTTCAATCGCAACACAAATGGCAAGGTCCGCCCCAATCGTGGCCTCGATAGTGCGATCCGAATCCGTTTCCATCGCCATAACCCATTCGATGCCTTCACGATCTAGAACCTTTTGCACCAAGGGCCGGAACATACAACGTTGACTAAAGCCCAGCTTCAAAGGGCGCTGACGCCAGATTGTGCCACCTTCAGCCCCTGTCCAGCTCATCCGCGCGCGGCTGAGGGTTTCCCCCTGCGGCATCAACCCTTCTTCGGTGGTCAGAATCAAATCATATTCGCCAAGCGTTAAGCCGTCTTGTAATTCCCGTGTAAACGAAGCGCGCAGATCGACCTGCACATTGGGAAATTGCGCACGAAACTGCTGCAAAACTTTAGAGACCACGGGATATACAATATCATGCGGCACGCCGAGCGAAACAGAACCCTCGACCCCTTTGTCCGTCAATTTGTCTATGATTTCGTCATTCAGCATCACCATACGACGCGCGTAGCTTAGCAATTGCTCACCCGCTGGGCTAAGCACGACTCGGCGCCCAGAACGTTCAAGCAGTTTCAAATCAAGACTTTCTTCCAAACGTTGGATCTGCATCGAGACCGCAGATTGGGTTAGGTTCAACACCCCCGCTGCACGCGTGACACCGCCCGTTTCCACAATCGCCACAAAAGATCGCAGCGCCGTAAGATCAAGATTTCGCATATATCACCATCCATGATGTGTCGCTTCAAAACAATTCGTTTTTAATATGAACCATGATTTGGCAAACATATCAAAATACAGAATTGATTCACTCAAACACATCACAAAACGGAAGCTAACGACAATGACACAATACAACGCATTCGCCGCACCAAACGCGTGCTGCCCTGCCCCACGCAATCTGAATGTATTTGCCTGCTTACAGGCACATTTCAAA
>NZ_JABBAM010000076.1:0-1220 GCF_018607965.1 Planktotalea sp. | reverse complement strand
ACCATCTCTTGCGCGATGTTGGACTTAGTCGCCAAGACGCCCAGAACGAAGCAAAGCGTCCGCTTTGGGATGCCCCTTCTACATGGCGGACCTAATGCTTGCACGAACTGCATCGAAAAAGATACTAAAAGAGTAGGGTTTTCGTAGAAATTGACTCCGAAAACCCTTGAAACCTCGCCTATCAGGCCCGATATTAAAAACAGGATCGCCAAAAGGCGGATCGGTTTATCAATGGAGAGTTATTCATGGCTGAATATGGTACAATTCGCAGCGGCGTTGGAACGGCGGCCGCGAATATTGATGCGGGCTTGCGCGCGCACATGAACAAAGTTTACGGCACAATGTCCGTGGGTATGTTCATCACTTTTCTCGCGGCTTGGGCAATTGCCGGCCTCGCGGTCACGACAGATCCGTCCCAAGCGGCCGCACAGATCTCTTCAGGCAAGTACCTGACTGCACTCGGTTCAGCGCTTTATCTTTCCCCGCTTAAGTGGGTTGTTATGTTTGCACCTCTTGCCTTCGTTTTCGGCATGAGCGCGATGATCAACAAAATGTCCGCAGCAACGGCACAAACGGTGTTTTACATCTTCGCAGCCGTCATGGGCGTGTCGATCAGCTCGATCTTTTTGGTCTTCACAGGCTACTCGATCATGCAGATCTTCTTGATCACATCCATCGCCTTCGCGGGCCTGTCCTTGTATGGCTACACGACGAAGAAAGACATCTCCGGTTGGGGCAGCTTCTTGATCATGGGCGTCATTGGCCTGATCGTAGCATCCATCGTTAACATCTGGCTGGCATCCCCAGCGATCATGTTTGCGATCTCTGCGATTGGTGTTCTGATCTTTGCCGGTCTTACAGCTTATGACACACAGCGCATCAAGAACGAGTACGTTGCACACGCACACCACGGTGACAGCGAATGGCTTGGTAAGTCCGCGATCATGGGTTCCTTGAGCCTGTATCTGAACTTCATCAACATGTTCATGATGCTACTGCAGTTGTTTGGCAACCGCGAGTAATTCACGGTCGACAACCTTTTTATCATTACAGAGCCGGCCCTTTCGAGGGCCGGTTTTCTTTTGCAAAACCGAAACTTTTTTAAAGAAAGATCGGGCATCGACAAGCTCTACACCATCTAAGCTGATCTACAGCTAAGGGCTTTTTACAACAGAATTACTTACACTCACGTCACGTTTCCCAAGGCTATTATGTTCGCT
>NZ_JABBAM010000018.1 GCF_018607965.1 Planktotalea sp. | reverse complement strand
GGCTGGTGCTTGTTTGGCCAATTTTCGGCTGCAACACCCCGAAATCAACATTGTCATAGATGCGAATCCGATTGTGTCTGATCTTGGTCCAAACGGCCCAGACGTCGCGATTCGCTTTGGTCAGGGCGGATGGTCAGGTGTAGATGCGACATTGCTCGTCGCGACGCGGCGCGTTGCGGTGGCTGCACCGTCATTCGTGTGTGATGATTGTCCGACATCGCTGGCTGATCTTGCGCGGTTTCCATTGTTGCAAGAGACGGGAACGTCGGAAAGTTCGCTATGGTTGGCCAAACACGGTGTCACGAACGCGGGGCAGGGCGGTGTGACAGTGCTACCTGGGAACCTTACATTGGACGCTGCGCGCACAGGGCAAGGGATCGTTGTGACCGCACAGAATTGGGTAAAGTCGGATCTGGAAAGTGGGCGCTTGGTCAAGCTTTTTGAGGATGACGAAGACTATGGGTATTACATGGTCACGCGTTTAGACACTGTCAAACGCGCAGCGCTAAAAGCGTTCTTGAAGTGGCTTAAGAACTTGGCGCAATCGTAAAGCATTGAACGTTGCGTGCCTGTAGGCGACGACAAGCAAGGTCTGCGCTTTCGCGCGTCAATCCGACAAAGTTCGCGTCGTACCCTGTTTTGCGTTTTGAAACAGAGCGTCGTGCACCATCAAGCGTGCTCATCTCGGACAATGCCGTTTTCAACAAAACGCGTTCCGCTTTGTATCGGTTTGGATAGCGCCCGATGTTGATCGCCCAATGACGCCCTCCCGATGTAGAAATGCGGGTGACGACTTGGGGTGCTGGTTGTGCGCGTGGTTCAGGTTTGGGCTGCGCGAGGGATGCAAGCAGCAATGCCTTTGGTCGTGCATTCGGCTTGGGTGATCGCAAAACTGCTGTTGCAGAGACTGAGGCAACCTGTGTGACTTGCACATTGGCCGCACTTTCGATCTGTGCCTCGACCAAAGCCTGTTGCACGTCGTCTTTCAAGGAGACAAAGACAGGTGCAATATCTGCTGTAAGCGACCGCGCTCTTGGGCGTGGACTTTTCTTGACGGCGCGCACAACGCGGATGGTTTTGGCCTTGGCGCGAGACCCGCCATAGACAGGCTTTGATGGTTTGCGCAGCGCGACACGTGACGGCGCACGTTTGAAACCCATATCAAGCAGTTCCGCGACACGCGCATTACGCGTTGTGGTAGAGCGACCACCAAAAACCGTCGCAATAATACGTTCATTCCCCCGCTCTGCAGAGGCCACAAGGTTGAAACCTGCAGCGCGCGTGTAACCCGTTTTGATCCCGTCAGCGCCCTTGTAGTTTGCAAGCAAACGGCGGTTAGTGTTCGGCACGGTCTTTACGCCAGCATCGGTCGTGCGGCGTGAGAAAAGGTTATAATAGTCAGGGTAGTCATAGAGCAGATGGCGTCCAAGCGTCGTCATATCGCGGGCCGTAGAAAGATGGCCGCTCTCGGTCAAACCATGTGCGTTCTTGAATGTGGTTTTTGACATGCCAAGTGATTTGGCGGTGCGGGTCATGCGCCGTGCAAAGGCGGCTTCGGAGCCTTCAAGGATCTCACCAATCGCGGTTGCGGCGTCATTTGCGGACTTCACGGCGGCGGCGCGAATGAGGTAACGAAACTTGATACGCTGTCCCGAACGAAGACCCAGTTTGGAGGGTTGTTCAGCTGCGGCATTGCCAGAAATCTTAACGCCGGTGTCGAGCGATATTTCACCGTTTTCAATCGCCTGAAACGCAACATACAGTGTCATCATTTTGGTCAAGGATGCAGGGTGCAGGCGCGTGTCAGCATTTCGTGCGTGCAAAACTTCGCCCGAGCGTGCGTCAATCACATACGCTGCATACGGGGCCGCGGACACGCTTAGCGGAAGCGCAACGACCAACCAAAGAAGTGAGATTACCAATAGCCCTACACGGGCCGGCGATGTGTGCCGTACCTTCACGATTTCTGCCTTTTAACTGCCTCGATACCGTCGATTTTTCGACTGACTTATATTTTTATACGTTTTTTATAGCACATAAGTTTCGATTAATAAAGAATTCAAAACAAAGGAATTTCTGGATTTTTGTATTCAATTTTCGCAACATATTGCGATTGATGCAATTGTGACCGCTAGACAAGCCATTGTGTCAGGAATGTGTCAAAGAACTTAGTTGAAGAAATCGCATAACTTGGCTGATGGGCTTGCGGTATTTGTCGCGAACGGTCGCAACTGACAGACAAACTTTTAAGCGATTGATAGAAACAACGCGCGGTGCCCTCTTTTCTATACGGGAATTGGGGTTATATAGATCTTTAACCAAAAGACTCAGCAGGAAACGCACGCGTTTATGATTATTCAGCCGATCACCGCCGCAGGGAACGCTGACGATACTGATGATAGTGTCGTCGTTGAAGTGCGTCCCGAAACGCGCAAGCCGCCGCTGTATAAAGTGCTGTTGTTGAACGACGACTATACCCCAATGGAATTTGTCGTGCTCATCCTTGAGCGCTTCTTCGGGCTGAATCATGCGCAATCGTTTGAGATTATGCTGACAGTTCACAAAAAAGGCCTCGCGGTTGTTGGCGTGTTTAGTCACGAAATCGCAGAGACGAAGGTTGGCCAAGTGATGGATTTTGCACGCCGTCACCAGCATCCTTTGCAATGCACTATGGAAAAAGAATAAAATTGCTATGAAGCACGCGCGTTTGGATCTTGCGCGCAGCGCAGAGCTGTTGCCAGCCCTTAGCGGACCTATCGGTGTGTTCGGCCAAATTGAACTGGAGCGGTTGCACGGTTTGATGGACTGGGATTTGCGCTGCGTCAGTTCTTCTTTTGCAGTGAGCAAAGTCTTGAGTGTTGTTGGTCTTAATGTGGGCCAAGTGCTGGGGGCAGAGATAGAGCACGCTGTCGTCTTTATTCCCCGTGCAAAGGCCGAAGCGCGGGATCTAATAGCACAGGCTGTCCAAGCCTGTCCGAATGGATGGATCATTATAGATGGTCAAAAAACAGACGGCATTGAAAGCATTGCGAAACAAATTACCCGCGATGTTCCTAATATTGGCAGTTATTCAAAAGGACATGGTAAAACCATTTGGTTGCGTTCTGCGGACGCAACGCATTTGATTGAATGGCGTGCACAAGCGTCAGAAAACAAAAGTGGATTTGTTACAGCGCCGGGCGTGTTCTCGGCAGATGACGTTGATCCCGCGTCTGAAATGTTGATCGAGCATGTTCCATCCAACCTATCTGGGCAGATTGCTGATTTAGGGGCGGGATGGGGCTTTCTATCGCACCGCTTGCTCGAAAGATGTTCAGGCATTGCAGGACTTCATTTGATTGAGGACAGCGCCGTGGCACTAGAGTGCGCTCGCAGTAATATAATCGACGAAAAAGCCCTGTTTTACTGGGCTGATGCCTTAAGTTGGACATCATCTAAGCGAGTAGATGCTGTTGTGATGAACCCTCCTTTTCACACAACGCGAAGCGTAGAACCCGCGCTGGGGATAGGATTCATTCAAGCTGCGGCCAGAGTTCTAAAGCCCGGCGGACGATTGTTCATGGTGGCTAATTCACATTTGCCTTATGAACCTGCCTTGAAACAGAACTTCGAGAAGTATGAACTTTTGGCGCGGTCCAGTCGATTTAAAGTCTATTGTGCTACGCGTGGAAGCGGTAAGTTAATTTAAGTGTTAACGAGAATACCCCTTAATTCGCCTAATTCCTTGGAGATAGTAAATGTCGTTCTCGCTTGATGGCAAAACAGCAATTGTGACCGGCGCTGCAAACGGTATCGGTCTTGCGATTGCGAGACACTTTGTAGATCGTGGTGCGAATGTAATGTTTGCCGATATGGACGAAACGCGTCTTGTCGATGAGCTTGGGGATGTGCAAGAGGACAGCAATATTCGATATTTTTCGGGTGATTTGCGCGAAAAATTAACGATTGCGAACCTCCTGTCAGGCACAATCGACGCATTTGACTCAGTTGATATTTTGGTTAACGGGTCGCGCCAAATTTTATCAACGTCGCCGTTGGACGCGGATGATGATTCAATGACTATTCTCATGCAGCAAAACCTGATGACAAGTTTGCGCTTGTCGCAACTGGTGGCTCGCCGAATGATTAAGCAGGCAGAAGGGCGCGAAAACGGCGCGGTGGGGTCTATCATAAATCTTTCTTCTATAGCTGCACGGCGTGCGAACCCTGAACTTATGGCGTATTCGGTTTCGACGGCCGCGCTCGATCAAATGACCCGCTCTTTAGCGGTTGCTCTTGCGCCTGAACGGATCAGAGTAAATGCTGTCGCTTTTGGATCTGTGATGAGTTCGAGTTTGAAAGAAACTCTGAAAGATCACACTGATTACCGCGAAAAGATTGAAGACAGAACGCCACTTGGTCGTATCGCGGCACCGCATGAATTGGCTGAAGCTGTTCAGTATTTGGCGTCGGAGGCGTCAAGTTTCATGACTGGACAAATTTTGACAGTCGACGGTGGCCGGACTTTGTTAGATCCTGTTTCTGCACCAGCGCACTAGAACTTTGAAACCCCTTTGCCTTATCATTCTTTGGAAAGTGGCTTCCATTTTGTGAACTTCGATCGAATGAGCTTCAGTAATAACTCTGAACAAGACCGCTGGCGATCAATGTCCACCCGTCTGCAACGACAAAGAAAGCAAGTTTGAAGGGCAAAGACACGATGGCTGGGG
>NZ_JABBAM010000127.1 GCF_018607965.1 Planktotalea sp. | reverse complement strand
CAAGCCACGGCATCGGCAGATAGCCACGTTCGGTTGGCAGTAAAACGCCGTCTTCATCACCGCTGTCAAAAACCAGTGGGCTGTCTTCGATGTCCTCGCCCCAAATATCAAGGTTCAGAACAGAAAATGGAAAACGGCTGCCCTCTTCAATGATCTTTCCTGCAAAGCGCGTGGGGATGCGTTTGCCGCGCGCTTGACCGTTCAGATCACAAGCTGCGACGCGGATGGAGCGAACTTCGGGATGCTGCGATAGCCAAGTGTCCATTGGGGCCTCTTAACGAATGAGAGTAGGGCGATACTTGATTTTGCTACGCCGTTCTTGGGGAAGATGTTTGTTTAAGCGGCGGTTCACGAGCCCGAACAGCGAAATTACGATTAAGGTCAGAATGATGAAAAAGCCGGCCAAAATGGGGTAAGGCACGAAGGGGTTAAATGTCTTATCCGCGAAGTAATTAGCGTAATACAGTGCATCACCGCGTTGCTGCCATGCAGGGAAGCCTGTGAAGAAGACCAGCGTTGTGGCGTGAAACAAAAAGATCGCCTCATTCGTGTAGGCGGGCCACGCAAGGCGCAGCATCGTGGGCCATATGATGCGTTTGAACCGTGGCCAACCCGTTAAGCCATAGGCATCGGCGGCCTCAACATCGCCCTTGGGGATTGACAGCAAAGCACCGTAGAAGATTTCGCCAGTGTAGGCGGATGTGTTGCAAAACAGAACGATCAACGCCCCTAACCACGCCGCCGTGAACGCGTCAAAAATGGGGCTTACGCCTTTCAGCGATAAGAACAGGAAGTATGCAAAGAAGAACTGGATAAACAGCGGCGAGCCGCGGAACAGGAAAATGAACCATTCGGCGGGTTTGCGCAGCCACGGATTTTGTGCAGCTTTTCCTAGTGCGAGCGCGGTCGCAAACACGAAGCCGAACAACAATGCAACGATGCCGAAATAGATGTTCCAGATCATGCCAGAGCCGATCAAGGTGACCTGCTCACACAGTGTGAAATCTTCTTTTGGCAAGAGGCGTTGGCCTACGCCGATGGATCGCAATCCGTAATCTGTGATGGTTTGAAGGCACTCTTCCATTAGATGGCCTTCCTTTGCGCTTCGCCGCCTGAGGTGGCTTGGCCTCGCGTCAGGCGCTTCATCAAGCGTTCCAAGACAATTTCAGATACCTTTGTGAACGCGAGATAGAAAACCAAGAGGAATAAAAAATACCACATGCGCCAGTCGCCGTGGGGGTAATCGGTGAAGCGTGTTGTCTTCGTGCCGCCTAGTTCGCGCGCCCAATAGACGATGTCTTCGACGCCAAGTAGAAACAACAGCGGCGTCGCTTTGATAAGGACCATCCAAAGATTGCTCAGTCCAGGCAGGGCGAAAACCCACATTTGCGGCACAAGAATGCGTCTGAAACTTTGGCGCGGTGTCATGCCATACGCTTCTGCCGTTTCGATTTGAGCACGCGGTACGGCGCGCATGGCTCCAAAGAGCACATTGGCTGCAAATGCACCGAACACGATGGCAAAGGTGAGGACGGCAAGGCTGAACCCATAGCTTTCATGGATCCATTGCGGGGCCGAACTAAGTGGCATCTTGGCCGAATCACAGACGATGAAATCGTTGCCTTGGCGGATCGGTTGATCCCAATCACGGCACAGCGCTTTGTGGCGCAGGTATTCGATGCCTTGATCTAGGGCGATGATAAAGAACAAGAAAAACGCGATATCGGGCACGCCGCGCACGATTGCGATGTAGCCTTTACCGATCCAACGCAAAGGTGCGATGTTGGAACGTGCAGAGGACGCGCCGAAAAAGCCGAATGCCAGCGCAGTGGGTGCGGTGATCGCGAGTAGCAAAAGGACGGTGCCAAAGGATGCATAGAACCCCATGTGCTTGCCTGTTGTCAGGTAGCACGAAAGCCATGTCAGGCCGCTTAACTGGGAAGGGTCAGTGCAATAACTAAACATCGGACTTTCTTTTTTGCTAGGCGTAGGGTTGCAGGATATCGTGGCTTAGGCCAAGCCTGAAACGTGCGATTGGCAGAAGTTTTCGAAAGGTTATCAGTTTATGACGGCAAAACAGAAGGTCGTTATTGTTGGCGGCAGCTTAATCGGGGCATGTTCGGCGTTTGAACTGGCCGCGAAAGGTGCGGATGTTTTGGTGCTGGATGCAAGTAGCGCAAGCGCTACGGATGCGAGTTTCGGCTGGATCAACGCGTCATTCTTTGAAACTCCTGAGTATTTTGCACTGCGGGTCGAAGGGATTGCGGCCTATCACAGGCTTCAGAAACGTTTGAGTATTCCCGTAACGTGGTGTGGTGGCTTGTGTTGGGAATTTGAGGGCACTGCCTTTGAGGCGCAGTACAACGCGCTCCACGCACAGGGGTATCCGTGCAAGATTATCGAACGGGATGCTATTGGTGTGCTTGAACCTGATTTGGGCAAAATACCGGACCGTGCGATCCATTTTACAGCGGAAGGATCCGCAGAACCGACGATGCTGGCGGAGCGTTTGTTGAGTGCTGCGGTGTCGCTTGGCGCAAGAGTTGCACGCGGATTCCATGTGACGGGGTTTGTTCAAAAAGCTGGGCGCGTTGTTGGTGTTCAAACGAGCGAAGGTGTTTTTGAGGCGGATCAGGTTCTGGTTGCTGCGGGCATTGGAACCCAACAGCTATTAGCCACGTTGAACATTAAGTTACCAATGCTGCATCGCCCGGCTTTGGTTCTGCGCACGAAACCGATTGCCGCGAAAATCTCTCATATTCTTGCGACGGATTTCGGGGAAGTGCGGCAATTGCCTGATGGATCTCTGATGACGCCTGCCTCCATTGGGCATCAAGCGGATGCGTCAGAGGTCCTAAGTGCGCATCCTGATGTTGCGGCTGAAAAAGCCATGACACGTCTGCGTGCGCTTTTTCCTCAGATTGGGTTGGACATGGCCGCGATGCAGCTGGCGAACCGACCTGTTCCAAAGGACGGGTTCCCAGCTGTGGGCGCTGTTGCGGATGGGCTTTACGTGGCCACGATGCATTCGGGCGTGACGCTTGGGGCGTTGATGGGTGATTTGATCGCGCAAGAAATTTTGGCTGGGCCAAACGATCAGACAACACCTTGGTTATCAGCGTTTAGACCTCAACGCTTTAGCTGATTTGCAACGAAAAACGGCGGCCCGTCTAAAAGGCCGCCGTTTCAACTCTCAAAAGCAGGTGTGCTTTAGAATTCTTCGCCGATTTCCCACTTAGCGATCAACGCGTTCAAAGAACCGTCCGCTTTCATGGATGTGATTGCTGCGTCGAGCTTGGCTTTCAACTCACCGTCGCTTTCGCGCAGGCCAAGACCAATGCCGCCGCCAAGCAGTTCTTCTTGCTCGATCAGCATCAAGGATGCGTCTTCGTCAGCGATTGGCTTGAGATATGTTTTATCCGCCAGTACCGCGTCTGCTTCGCCGTTACGAACAGCTGCTACTGTCTCTTCTGGTGTTGCGAACTCAACAAGTGTCGCGCCAGTAGAAGCGATGTGGGACGCTTGGATTGTGCCCGTTTGTGCTGCGATGACGCCGCCTGCCAGATCAACATCCATGCTAAGCGCGATGTAACCAGATGGATCAGGCTGTGTGTAGTTCTGTGTGAAATCAATGACTTCATCGCGCTCATCCGTGATGGACATGCCTGCGATGATGACGTCGTAGTTGCCAGAAACGAGGTTCGGAATGATGCTGTCCCATTCGTTTGTGACCCACTCGCAAGTCAATTCTGCGCGCTTGCACAGCTCGTCGCCAACTTCGCGCTCAAAGCCGTCGACTTCGCCAGCGTCGTTGATGAAGTTATAGGGAGGGTACGCGCCCTCTGTGCCAAGGCGAACAGTTGTCGCGTGGCTGTCTGCGAACGCGAGGCTGGCAGTGAGGGCCAGTGCGGTTGTGCTAAGAATAAGGTTTTTCATTGTAGTGCTCCCTAGGTGTCGTTTTCGTTTGTTAGCATTTAAGCTCACGCAGTGCTGGATATAAACTGCTGCAAGCGGGTTGATTTAGGTGCTCCAAATAGATCTTTGGGCGCGCCTTCTTCCTCGATCAAGCCTTGGTGCAGGAACACGACGTGATCCGAAACATCCGCGGCCAATTTCATATCATGGGTCACGATCATCATGGTGCGCCCTTCGGCGGCCAGGTCTTTAATCACCCGAATGACTTCTTGTTCTAATTCAGGGTCCAGCGCTGATGTCGGTTCGTCAAACAGCAACGCTTCGGGTTCCATACACAACGCGCGCGCAATTGCGGCGCGTTGTTGTTGACCACCTGATAGTTGCGCAGGATAGACATCGCATTTATCGCCGATCCCAACTTTGTCGAGATACTTGCGCGCGGAGGCATCCACCTCATCGCGATCCCGACCAAGCACGGTAAGCGGCGCTTCCATTACGTTCTGCAAGATTGTCATGTGGGACCACAGATTGAACTGTTGGAAGACCATCGACAGGTTCGTGCGAATACGAATGACTTGGGCGTTGTCGGCGGTACGTCGATTATGGCCAGTGCCTGCCCATTTAACTGGTTCACCCTTAAACAGAACGTCGCCTTGTTGACTGTCCTCAAGCAGGTTCGCGCAACGCAAAAGTGTTGATTTTCCCGAACCAGACGAACCGATTAGGGACACCACATCACCGCGCTTGGCGGCGATGGACACGCCTTTGATGACCTCCAAATTGCCATAGGCTTTATGAAGGTCGCGGAGTTCTATGACGGTGTCAGCTTGGCTCACGAC
>NZ_JABBAM010000031.1 GCF_018607965.1 Planktotalea sp. | reverse complement strand
TGGGCTCTCAACGGCCATTCGCTGCGTCACATATGAATGTCGGCTCTAGAATAACAGTCTCCACGCATACTGATCGTCATGCATAAAGCGCACCTCAGTGCAGGCGGGGCCAAGTCCACTGTAGGGAGGGCCACCGTGGGCAGGTGCAAAAAGCTTTCGGGTGACGCACGTGACGCTTTTTTCTACTGCACGGCCTATGGCGAAAAAATATATTCATTAGAACATATGTTTTTTTGAATAGAGCCTGCAGTAAGAAGAAGCGTCACAAGCGTCACCCTCCCTACCCGATGGCTGATCACCCCGCACCCATTCGACCTTAGCCGCGTTGTGCACCAACGACTGGTTCTGGAGTACGTGCCGCTGGCTGCCCCGTCTCTGAACTCACACAGTGCGGACTTTGCTGCCGTTGGAGGTAGATGGAGCGAGGTCTGCACCCGGCCCAAAGCCGCCGTTCACCGACGAGTTGAGATGCTGCCGTCGCAGCCTGCATTCCTGCCATTCGCTGCGAATGCAAAATCGGGCTGTCGGCGAACTGGTACCCGACTTTGGATTTTTCGCCTTCGCTGGCGCAGCATCCATTCGCACTCGCCGCAACAAAATCGCGGCGTCGCAGCAAGCTTCCCAGATGCGGTTATTCAAACCGCCGTAAATGGGCGAAACCTAAATTGACCATTTGCCGCGCAACGCATTGGCAAGCAGTGTAAGTCCCTCGCGAACGTCGGCAAAGCACCTTGCACTAATCAAATGCCCGGACCAACTTTCGTTTTGCGGTTTGGTCGCCGGACTAGAGCACGCCAAATCCAACATCAGCCCTTGGCGGCGAGTAAAACTTTTCGAACGCAGTCCGAAAAATAATAGGCCGCCGGTGTTGGTGCCAGATTTCTCATCGAAAGCAAAGACATCTGGAAGGCAGAGAGATTTGTGGAGATAGGAACGGAACAAATATCGCTTTCTGCGGCATAGTGCTGGAATACTGGACGGGACAGCACGCAGAATGCATTTAGCGGCTGCAGCAAGGCCAGTGTGGCCGAAATCGAATGACACCGGACCTGTGCTTTAGGAAGGCCAAGTTCATTGACCTTGAATGCCGCCGCAAAAAGGCTGCTGGGACCCTCTGCCGGGCCATGAACGATCCAGCGTGCTTCGGCCAGATCCGTCAGTGAAGTGGCGTGGCGCTTGGGATGAGCGGAATGCGTCACGATCGCCACGGGCATATTGAACAGACGCTCTACGCGCAAATCGCGGTCGACCCTATCGGGGACCGGGCCGATAACCAGATCCAATGAGGCCTCGCGCAGTTGAACTGCCGCCTTCGGGTAGAGTGTTGGTACGATATCAAGCTCTGCATCGGGAAACTGAGCAAGAAATCTTTTGGCCGCCATCGGGACAATCGTTGTTGCGGCCGCAGGCGACACACCAACACGGGCAGAGCCACCCTTTGATCCAAGGATCGCGGCGGCTTCTTCTTTCAAAACATCCACGCCGGCCAGAACTGACCGGGCCCTTCGCAGCATTCGCTCTCCGGCTTCGGTCAATTGCGCGCCGCCCGGCGTGCGATCAAAAAGAACAATGCCGAGTTCCGCCTCGAATGATTGAATCGATTTTGAGAGCGCAGGTTGGTTGCGTCCAAGCCTTTCGGCCGCCTTGCTGAAACTGCCATGCGTGGCAATTGCATCCAGTGCTTCGCATTGCGAGATGTTCACGCCTTATTCCTTTCTCGAATGGCAAGTCGCTTTCGATATTAGATCGGAATTCATTGAAATGCTATGCTTGGTCAATAAAGGATCGGCCGAAGGAACCATCATGCTAGACACCCAATCCAGCCATTTCTCTCATCTGGTGGACCTGACCAAGGGCGAACTCAATCGAAGCATCTTTTCCGACCCGGCAATCTATGAGCGAGAACTCAAACAGATCTTCGCGCGCTGTTGGCTGTTTCTTGGCCATGTGACGCAGTTGCCCAATGAGAATGATTTCTTCACCGCCTACATGGGCGAAGATCCGGTTATCGTGACCCGGCATTCAGATGGAAAGATTGGTGCATTCCTCAATATGTGCCGTCACCGCGGCAACCGTGTTTGCCGCGCCGACAGTGGCAATCAGCGAACGTTCACCTGCCCGTTCCACGGTTGGACCTTCGGAAACACAGGCGAGTTGAAGGTCGTGCCGGGGTATAAGCAGGTCTATCATGAAGAACTGGATATGGAGGCGCATGGCTTGATCCCGGTCGCCCGCATCGACGACTACAAAGGCATGATATTTGCGACATTTGACAAAAACGCCCCGTCGCTTGACGAGTATCTTGGCGACATGGCTTGGTATCTGGACATGGCGGTCGACCGACGTGACAACGGGATCGAATTTCTACCCGGCGTCCATAAATGGCGGATCAAGTGTAATTGGAAATTCCCCGTCGATAACTTCATCGGCGATAGCTATCACGGGCCTGTCAGCCATGGCTCTGCTTGGGAAAGCGGGTTCGAGGGTATGCCGCGCCGAAAGAAAGGTTATGGCTATGAAGGGTTTCAGGTAAACGCTGGGAATGGCCACGGCTTTGGCGCAAGATGGGCTGAAAACGAAGAGCAGGTCTATGAAATGGTCCTGCCAGAGTTCCTGGGCTACGAAAAAGAGCGTTTTCCCGAAACCCACGCAAGGCTCGGTGACTTGCGCGGTATGCACCTAAGCCCGATGCATTGTTCGATCTTCCCGAACTTCTCGATGCTTTGGCAGTCCGGTAACATGCGCGTCTGGCACCCGCGCGGCGTCAGCAACACAGAGGGTTGGTCCTGGTGCTTTGTCGACAAGAAGGCCAGTCAAGAGCATCGCGATCTTGTCCGCATCCACGACCTTCAACGACATGGTACATCCGGAACATGGGAACAGGATGACGTGGACAACTGGGTGCAATCGACCATGTCTAGCCGTGGATATGTCGGACGGCAGGTGAAGCAGAATCTGTCAATGGGTGTCAATCACGAAATCGATGACCCCAAGTCGATCCATCCGGATTTTCGTGGGCGGATTGCAGGTTTTCAGAATGAAATCAATCAGCGCAATCTTTATGCCCAATGGGGACGGATGATGGACGGCGAAAGCCCTGTGGTGCCCGGAGCAAATGCATGAGCCTTGATATGCCAATGACCGAAATTGAAACCTGGTATTCCGTTTCGCAATTCTACACACGCGAGGCCCGCCATCTGGACGATCTGGAATTCGACAAGTGGATCGGCTGCATGGAGAAGGATGTGCGCTATTGGATGCCGATCGTTTCTAACCGAATCGGGCGGGACATCGGGACCGAGCTCACCCGACTGGGAGAGCTTGCGCATTTCGAAGATGATTTCGAAAGCCTATCCAACCGCGTGAAACGGCTCGCGACCGGACGTGCCTGGGCAGAAACGCCTCCGGGTCGGACAAACCATATGGTGTCCAACGTCGAGCTTTTGGGCGAAAAGGACGGGCTCACCAAGGCACGCAGTCAATTCCTGATTTACCGTTCCCATCTTGAAACGGATCAGGAAATCTTCTCGGGGACGCGCATCGACAGGCTTCGGCCCGATCCCGACACAGGCTGGAAGATCGCCGAGCGGACGATTATCCTCGACCATGCGGTTCTGACGCAAAAATCACTCGGGATTTTCTTTTGATGCTGATCACTTTGGATGGGGTTGCCGTTGTGACCGGCGGTGCCAAAGGTATCGGTGCTGCCATCGCTGCTGGCATGAATGACGCAGGCGCGAAACTGGCGGTTGTGGACGTCGACGCAGCGGCCGCGAATGAAGTGGCGCAGAAAGTCAAAGGCCATGCATTCGTCTGTGATGTGACCGACAAGCAGGCCGTTGCAGCAACCGCCAAAGCGATCCACCGCCAACTTGGCCCCGTGCGCTATCTGATAAACAACGCTGGCATCGTCTCGCCGCCCGGGCAGCCCTTCACGCAAAACTCAGAAGACGATTGGGACCAGACATTCGCCGTGAACGTGAAGGCGAGCGTTTTCTGGGCAGGCGCGTTACGGGATGACTTGATCGCCACCCAAGGCCGGGTTGTGAATATCACCTCCATCGTCGGCGTCATCGCGGCCCCGTTCCTGCCCCCCTATTCAGTCTCGAAAACTGCCGCCAACGGGATGACCCGCGTTCTGGCCCGGCAGCTTGCGCCCGAAGGCGTCACGGTAAACGCCATCGCGCCGGGTTACGTCTGGTCTCCGCTATGGGAGGATCTGGGTGCCACGATCGCTGACGTTACCGGCGGTGCATTGGGCGAAACAGCGCAAGCCGTGTTCGACAGCCGTGTTCGGGACCTGATCCCGATGGGCCGCCCGCAAAGCCCGGAGGAGATTGCAGCGATGGCGGTGTTTCTGTGTTCCCATTCCGCGCGCAATATCACCGGTCAGATCATCGGCGTAGATGGCGGCGTAACGATCTGACGGGGACCGCCGTATTGCCAGGCGGATGTTGTATTTGCGCCAAGCTGCGATAAACGATTTTGGAAACTGAGGAAAGATGTCAGCATTAGTCTCTCGATCTGAAAGTTTGCCTCCGAAAGAAGGTTGCGGTGTCTCCAACCACCGGATTTCCATCCGCACAGCACCAAGAGATATTCTGCCGATACAGAAAACTCTGCGCTGCGAGGGCACGCAGCGAGAAAGACTGTCCGTCGTCATATAAAGTTGGACATAAGAGCGGCTTGAGCATCGGAGGCTCTGGCTTGTTTGTGTGATTGATTATGCGGCTTGTTTTTGATGTTGCAAGCGGCGTTGTCGGAGTGTCTTCTTTTTGATCTTTTCCCTTTCTCT